>JABJAS010000118.1 GCA_018666055.1 Halieaceae bacterium
CAAAACGAGGGATATTTCGACAGAAGGAAAGTACGTCATGATCGTTAGCATCGGAAACTTTGGGGTCATTTTAGCCGCCATCTTGCTCTCTACCTCTGTGCACTATTTTTTCCTGCGGCATCTCAATAACGGTGGATGGGTAGCCAGTCGATATCCTCATTTACGGCTTGGCTATGGCGTGTTGATGGCGCTCATTGCTCACTCCATTGAGGTGTCGCTGTTTGCCATCGCTTATCTCGTCTCCATTCGCTTAGGATTCGGCACATTGGAGGGCGAGTTTACGGGCACGGCTGCAGATTATGTCTACTTTTCCTATGCCGCCTTCACCACCGTGGGTTTTGGCGACATTACCCCTACCGGCCCATTGCGATTACTGGCAGGGGTCGAAGCGCTAACAGGCCTTGTCTTAATCACCTGGACAGCCTCCTATCTCTACATAGAGATGACGCGCCTGTGGAAGATTCAGCCTTAAGCTTCCAGCAATGGCGCTATCAGATCAAAGCGCGGCACGTTGCCCTCAGGCGTGGTCACTTGCTCTTGAAACATTGATAAAGGACGCACCCAGAGACCTCGCGCGCCGTATTCGGGCCGGTAGACAACCAATGACTCCCCGGTTTCAGAATGTTGGGCAACGCCAATGACCGAGTAGGTCTGACCTTTATAGTGACGATAACGCCCGACGACAAGATCGCTCACTCAGCTAACCCACCAAACGCCTTTACCATTGCGGTTTGTAGGCCTTCTAAAATCTCGCAAAGAATCAAAAAGTCAGCGTCCGCACGAGCCAAGGGATCTTCAACCAACTCGTCATTGGCCTCACGAATGGCATCAGTAAATTTGAGGCGGCGAAAAGAGAGGTCTTTATCGACTACCGCGGCAACTCGATTACCCCATTCGAGGGCCAGTCGCGCCACTTGGTGCCCTGAAGACAGGTGCGCAAGCACCTCCTCACTATCGAGCGGAACGCCCCGCACTTTGACCGAGCTCCCTTCCTCGCGCTGATCAATAAAATCAGCTTCATTAGCCAACTCAACTGATTCAGGCAGCGACTGGTGTAACAACCACTGCGTCATGACATGTGCTGGCGCCTTTTGCGTCTCTGGCAGTACCACCGGTAAATTGCCGAGTGCCTCTCTTAAATGGTTCAGCACTTCTTCCGAACGACCCGCGCTGCTGCTGTCGACCCAGATCCAGCCCGCACGGTCGGCAATAATCGCTCTAACCGATGTAGAACGAGAGAACGCCCGCGGTAACAGATCTTGTGTTACTTCGTCGGTGACCGCTTGTCGCTCTCGGCGACTCACTTTACGCCCCTGTGCTTTAGCGATCTGACTACAACGCTCGTTCGCTTGCTCTCGCACAACTGTCGCAGGCAGTAACTTTTCTTCCCGTTTTAAGCGCACCATCCAGTAGGGCCCCGCAGCGTGGACGAGCGCAGTAGCAGTCTCATCAAGAGCAGGTACCCAGCCCAAACTGGTCGCCTGAGCGGGCGAACACGCAGTAAAAGGGCGCGACTGCAGACGCCTTTCTAGCTCTTGTGCATCGATGCCGAGACGGCTGGGTAAACGGTAAGGACGCAGAGAACGAAACCACATAAAATGACACTTCCAGTTGAGTGAAACGCAGGGCAAGCAGTGTATCGCAGTCTCTGCTTTTGAGGGTCGAGTTCATTTAATATCGCAGTCTGAAACAGGAATTTTGACCATGCGCTACCTACACACCATGATTCGTGCTGCCAATTTAGAGCAAGCGCTGCACTTTTTTGTCGATCAGCTCGGTTTGGTCGAGGCCTACCGTTATGACAATGAGGCTGGCCGATTCACCCTCGTTTTTCTCAGCGCACCAGCAGACTTAGATCACGCGAAAACACAACAAGCGCCACTGGTCGAGATTACTTATAACTGGGACTCAGAAACTTACGACGGTGGTCGGAATTTTGGCCACTTGGCGTATCAAGTCGACGATATTTATCATACTTGCCAGCAGCTGATAGACCGTGGAGTCACACTCAACCGGCCTCCTCGGGACGGCCGCATGGCCTTCATCAAATCGCCAGACGGCATTTCCATTGAGCTATTGCAGGCAGGCGCCGCACTGGCCGAAGCGGAACCTTGGGTATCAATGCCAAACCAAGGCAGCTGGTAACGCCTCTACTATCTTAAAAAATCGAGTATCCAGCGCGCCGCTCGGGCTCCCTCGTGTTGCCGGGATACCAGGCTTTTAAGACCCTCAGCAGTGCGCTCTTCGCCAATCATGTCGTGGCGAAAAGACAGGATTGCTCGGGCATAGTCAGGGGTAAACTCAGGGTGCCCCTGAAACGTCAAAATATGCTCCCCCAACACCATACCCGCCACCTCACAATGCGCGTTAGTGGCTATTTTTTTGGCGCCGGGTGGCATTTGCATCACTTGGTCCTGGTGTGACGCCAGCAAGCACAGATCTTTGCCATCTGCTTGTTTAAACAGGGTATCGTCCACCGCATAAGCATTAACACCGACCCCCCAACCCCTATTCGATTTTGCCACCGTGCCACCCAAGGCTTGAGCAATCAGCTGATGTCCAAAACAAATACCAATTAATTTACTGCGCGTCGCGTGGAGCGCGCGGACAAAGTCCTCGAGTGACCGGATCCACGCCTTATCGTCATAAACGCTACTTTTACTACCAGTGATAAGAAAAGCATCTGCCACATCGCAAGCAGTGGGCAACTCTCCTGCCTCGACATCCCATGTGGTGAAGCGCAAAGTGTCATCTTGCTCTGTCAGTAAACGTGCAAACATGTCGGGATACTGCCCGTGCTCCGCCACCCACTCAGGCCTCACCGAATCAGTCCGTAAAATACCAATGTGCATAGTTTTATCCTATCTAACCATTCACTTTGCGATGTCGATGTCCTTGCCTTGACCCCGGCGCACCAGCCTGTCGCAGCACTCAGCCACTGTCTAATAGATCATGGCG
>JABJAS010000014.1 GCA_018666055.1 Halieaceae bacterium
CGCATGCAATACCTCGATACCCTCATCTCGCAACGCCTGACAATAGGGCTCGTCGGCCAACAAGTTGTTAGCGGCGAAGGTGACTTTGCAGCCGAGCTGAATCAATATCCGAAGCAGGCGAAAGGTGCGCAGCGACCCAGAATCCTGATCTGGCGTGAGCACACACGCCTCCACCCACAAGACACGGACCTTTGCCTTGCGGTCACATTCTCTTTCTGGGGTAACCCCATTGGGCGCGTGATTCGCCAACTGATGCTCCCACTTCGCCACAAAACCTGACTGATTACTCAGCTGATAGGCTTTTAAACCCGATGACGTATCGGTCCCATTTGAGGCACCCTCAAAATGAATCACCTGCGCGGCAGGCTGATACAGCACGCGCTTGCCCGCTTCACGGACTGCAAAACACAAATCTGTATCTTCGTAATAACAGGGCGCAAAACGCTCATCAAACCCGCCCAGCTGCCCCCATAAAGCCGTGTCCACCATCAATGCGGCCGCAGAGCAGTAATCTGCTTCGCGCACATAATTGAACCGGGGCGCCCCAGCATCCTCGTCTCGTCCCCAGTTCCAACCGGATCCATCTCGCCAGATGATCCCACCCGCCTCTTGCAAAGCGCCATTGGGATAAAGCAATTTAGCACCCACTGCGCCCACGTCTGAAAACCGATCAAAGGTGTGCCACAGCGCGTCAATCGCACCAGCCAACACTTGCGTATCGTTATTCAGCAATAACACGCGGCAACCCAGAGCGGTCTTCACCGCACTATTACACGAGCGCAAAAATCCCTGATTACGCTCGTGACGCAATACTTTGACACCGGCAAGACCGAGCGCTTCAGGGTCAAAAGGGTCTTCATAAGCGTCATCAACTACCACAACCTCATAAGAGACCGTCGGAGGATGGACAAAAATGGCGCGCAGGCAGTCTGCCGTCATCTGATGTTGACCATAACTCGGAATGACGATCGACAACTCGGGTGACATTGAGGCCGTGAAGTCGATTAGACCCTCTGGCAGGCTGGGTAGCATCTCGTGCTCTTGTGGGTCCAGATGGCTTTGGACGGGTATGTTCAACGCCCTATTGCGCTCACGCCACCGGACCCACCGTCGATGAATAAAGCGTCTCACACCGGCCAATCCACCCATGGCATAGTGATACCGGATCGCGAGATAAGCGCGCTTTAAAAAACCCAGCGGCATAGCCGTGAAGACTTGCGCTCGCCTAAACCGGGATCTTAGATACCCGGCGAAGCTCAGAAGAATGTCCATTAATCGAGGGTTCTGTAAATCCTCAATGACCCCCTGTAAATCCTCAATGACCCCCTTAAGGTGCGCTTCCTCGCGCTCGGCCGATTGCTTCAGATCACCAATGACCGCTTTTAAATGGGTTACCTCATGCTCTGAGGCTTGCTTGAGTTCGCTAATGGCCTCATTTAAGTGGGTCACCTCTTCAGCTCTTATAGCAAGGTGCGTTTCCTGCTGGGCTAGCAGGGTGACTTGATCAGCTACCAAAACACGTAACGCCGCTTGCGCCTCCTCACTGCGCGCATCCAAAGCGCCACTCAGCAACACCTCAATCGGTGGAAGCGGCGCCAGCGGTCGATCTTGAATGTCCTCTAACTCGACTAACATCGCCATCAATGCCTGTCGGTTGATTGGCTCGGGCGGGGGCAGCGGCGCTAAATATCGGCTGACATACTCTGCCGGCGAGGTAATAGCGAGGTCGATTTCAACAGCATCGTCTACCTGCCGGTACGCACGCGGCTGCGCAAGCAACGCGTTGATTAGAGCGGTCGCCTCGGTGTCAGCAGGCAACAGTGTTGCCCGCGCAACGTTCTCAAGTCGCTCTTCAAACGCCCCCAGCGAAAGCGCCACAATCGGCAATCCCGTCGCAAGACAGGCGGTCAACGTATAGTTATAGGTCTCAGGCACTTGTGATAAGAACACAAAACAATCGGGTCGTTCTCTAAGCAAAATATACGGTAACAGCTCATTCTGATACGGGCCGGTCACCAGTGCTCGTGAACTTTTCGGTAGGGGTTTTTCCGTCGTGCCAATGATGGCAAAGTCGATTGACACGTCGGCTGCTTCAGCGTGCTGTATGGCAGTCACTAGAAGGTCATACCCTTTTATCGACAAGAGCGAACCCACTACCGCGACCTTGATTCTTGACTGACTCATGGGTCGATGTGCAGTCAGCGTACTTGAAATGACCTCGGGATGCGGCCAGATGCACGTCGCCACGCCCTCGTAATACTCCTCGATGACCGACGCAACAAACGCAGAGGGACAGATAACACGCTCTGCTTTTAATAGGTGGTCAAAAAATAAGCCTCGCCATGCCTCTATCGTGAGTCCCCATGGGTTTTTTCTACTCTCAATACAGATATTGCAGCCGGCATCGTCCGGTCTACCACAGTACTTTCCAACGTCATCTTGAAAGTGGAACTGAGGGCAGGCAGTCACAAAGTCGTGCACTGTTACATCGAACGGAATAGACAGCTGGTCAGGAAGTGCCAAAACCCACCGTGGTAGGTCCGCGTAATGATGAAAATGAAGACGCTGTATTCCCAGCGCCCGAGCCAGCTTTAGCACCAAAGCCTCTGACTTTGTCGCATCCAGCAACTCTCTAAGTTGCGTGTCACTCGCCAGTGACTCTAAGGCAATACCCTTTTCACCATAGGGCCTCAGCGTCAGATTAAGACCATCGCCGTTTTGTGCACAGTGATGCGCTAAAGATTGAACGTGCTCCTCCACCCCACCGCCACGGTGGTGTGTGATGTGCAGCACCCTCGGGCCAGTAAAACGGGTCAGCCGCTCGATCGTGCAACGCAGTCGAGCTGGCTGCGCCGGATCCTCGCGAATCCAGTCTTGAACCTGCCTCGAAAAGTCAGGATAACGTTGGTCAATGATCTTCTGAGCTTCGGCTTTACGCTTTGTCGATTCACCGCCAAACGACCCGCCTCCTGCGTGATACACAAACACATCGCAGGCGAGCAAGTGACGCCAGCCCAAGGCGGCAGTCGCAAGACAAAACTCGTTTTCCTCGCCATAGCCC
>JABJAS010000119.1 GCA_018666055.1 Halieaceae bacterium
CCGGACACGCCCGCTGTCATACTAGCGGCAACAGCAAAGGGGGCCATCAAGGCCCCCTTTTTTGTTCGCTCGCTCACCGTGCGCGCTCTGTGACGTGAGGGTGGGAACTCTGCGTTAGTTTAACGGCGACACCTTAAAGGTCATAGTTTTCGCAACGAAATCCACCTCACCCGATACGATGTTGATCACACCGTCAGAGACCATATCGAGGGAGTACATCTGAAAAATAGCCCCTTTACGTCGGTAAACCCCCTGCAGGGTTGCAGTAGCGAATTGCTCACCATTTTGCGTCCACGCAAAACCGGTGAACTCGCCGCTCTCGCCGTTACTTTGCTTATCGGTGAATTCATAAGACAACCACACTCGACCGTAGGGGCCTGCCTCACCTGACGCCGATATTTGATAGTTCATGCCATCGGTTGTGTGGGCCGCATCAATCTCGAATTCTGCAACGAATCCATTTTCTCCGTAGTTCAAGTCTTGAGCGAAAACAAAGGGGGTCCAAATTAACAGCCAAAGTGTTGCAACGAATTTTTTCATTATTGCCTTTCCTCTTGGTCGGAATAGTTAGCGAAGCACCACGATCCTGATCGCAAATGCCAATCAAACCATCGCACGAAATTGAGGCCGCTGACAGCCCCTATCGCGATCTTCCTCGCCCCCTTAAGAGCAAGCTGCTCTTGTGTTGGACCTGTTGCTGTCACCTCCGGCTGAGACAAGACTCCTCACTGCTGATAACATCTTGCGCTACCCAGTTTGAGGAACACCAGATGAATTCGAAACCCATTAAAAAAGTCGCTTACACACTAGCTGTGATTTCAACGATCGGCCTGCTGACAGCCTGCAACGAACCCGGCAGCCAAGGCTGGTGCGACACAATGAGCGAAAAAAGCAAAGGTGATTGGACCGGATCCGATACCAAAACTTACGCCGCTCACTGTGTGCTCGAGAGCACTACCATTGGCAGCGAAGCCTGGTGCGAAAATTTAAACGAAACACCCAAGGGTGAGTGGACTACCGAAGAAGTCGCAGCCTATGCACAGCACTGCGTCGTCAGCCAGATCACCCAGTAACGCGCTTTGAACGTCGTGGGGGCGAATTACTTCGCCTCCACCGCTTTCTTTGTGGCTTAGTGCGGGTCACAATTACACCATGAGCGACACAGCCTCCTCTGCGCACACTCCCATGATGCAACAATATCTTGCGATCAAGCGAGACCATGCGTCTTCATTACTGTTCTATCGGATGGGTGATTTTTACGAGCTGTTCTATGACGATGCCGTAGCCGCATCGCGACTGCTAGACATTACACTCACCAGCCGAGGTAAGTCAGCCGGCGAACCCATACCCATGGCAGGTGTGCCCTACCACGCGGCAGAAAATTATCTGGCGCGTCTGGTCAGAGCAGGTCAGTCGGTGGCCATCGCCGAGCAAATTGGCGACCCCGCCACCAGCAAAGGCCCGGTCGATCGCGAAGTAGTCAGGATTGTCACGCCCGGCACGCTCACAGACGAATCATTGTTAGATGCCAAGCACGACGCGCTAATACTGGCCATTAGCATGGCCTCGTCTGGCTATGGATTGGCATGGCTGGATATGAGTAGTGGTCGATTTCTGGTCTCGGAGGTCACTGACAGCATCGCCTTAGAGGCCGAAGTGGCAAGACTGAATCCGGCAGAGATTCTGGTACCTGAATCGAGTGATCTCGCCGAAACAAGCTGGCCGGGGGCAATTCGTCAACAGCCTGACTGGCAGTTCGATGAAGCGAGCGCGCGCGAAGATCTGCAGCGACAGTTTCAAACCCGTGACCTCGATGGCTTTGGTTGCGAGAGGCTCACTGTAGCCATTGCAGCAGCGGGCGCATTATTGGGCTATGTCAAAGACACGCAGCGCAGTGACCTACCCCACATTCGAGGGATCCGACAGGAATCGCAAACCGACGCCGTGATTCTCGACGCCGCAACGCGCCGCAACCTTGAAATTGACCGCACGCTTAATGGGGGCGAAGAACACACGCTGTATGCGATTTATGACAGCACCGTGACGGCGATGGGTGCGCGCCATCTTCGCCGGTGGCTGCATCGCCCCATCAGCAATGTACTGGAAATTGAAGAGCGTCTGGAAGCCGTTGAGCAGTTAGCCAGCGGATATCAGTTTGAGCCACTGCGAGACACACTGCGTGACATCGCGGATCTAGAACGCATTCTCTCCCGGGTTGCGCTGCGGTCTGCACGGCCACGTGACCTCAGCCGTCTGGGTAATAGCCTCCTCAAACTGCCGCTCATACGAAGTCAGTTACCGAAGGCCTCCACAAAACTCGCACAGCTCACAGACGCCCTGCCCGATTATCCGGCGCTGACGACGCTGTTAACAGACGCCATCATTGACAATCCTCCCGTACTGATTCGCGACGGCGGTGTCATCGCAGAAAGTTACGACGCAGAACTCGATGAGCTCCGCGGCATCAGTGAGAATGCCGGCGCTTACTTGCTCGAACTGGAGCAGAGAGAGCGCGACACCACCGGGCTCTCGACGCTGAAAGTGGGCTATAACCGGGTTCATGGCTACTATATTGAGATCAGTCGCTCGCAATCAGAGCAAGCGCCTGACACCTATCAACGCCGGCAAACGCTGAAAAACGTCGAGCGCTTTATTACGCCTGAACTCAAGACCTTTGAAGACAAAGCACTCTCAAGTAAAAGTCGTGCGCTGGCGCGAGAAAAACTGCTCTACGAACAGATCGTCTCACGCGTCGCTGAATCACTCTTGCCGCTGCAGACCACGGCAACCGCACTGTGTGATCTGGATGTCTTAGCGTGCTTCGCTGAACGATCCATCAACCTGCACTTGTGCCGCCCGCGATTTACCGACGGGACCCTCTTGCAGATAGAGGGCGGGCGACACCCTGTGGTCGAGAGCGCCCGCGATCATCCCTTTATCGCCAACGATACTCAGCTAGACGACAAGCGCCGGATGTTACTCATTACCGGACCCAACATGGGGGGGAAATCGACCTACATGCGCCAAAATGCGCTGATCGCATTGCTCGCCCATGTCGGTGCGTTTGTGCCCGCTCGATCGGTCACACTCTCGAGCCTCGATCGGATTTTTACGCGGATCGGTTCATCGGATGACCTCGCCAGCGGGCGTTCTACCTTCATGGTGGAAATGACCGAGACCGCCAATATCCTTCACAACGCGACAGAACGCAGCTTAGTGATCATGGATGAGATCGGCAGAGGCACCAGTACGTTTGATGGGTTGAGCATTGCG
>JABJAS010000002.1 GCA_018666055.1 Halieaceae bacterium
GGAGCGCTGGAGTTCGGTGGGCGCTGCGACGGCATTGGTAAAATCCGCGGTCATCGCGTTGATCCTGAAGAAATTCGCCTAGCGCTGTTACGCGACCCCGCAGTGCAAGAGGCAGCAGTGGCTATTACTGGGCAAGGGGTGGCAGCGCAGATTATAGCATTTGTACGCATATTGGAGGGACCGCGCGATCCAGCCCTGCTGCGCACCAATCTGAAGCAGCTTCTGACCGAAGCGCAGATCCCGCAGCGTTTCGTGTTCTTGTCGCGGCTTCTAATGACCGAGAACGGTAAGATCGATACCGCCGCTATGCTTGCTGCAATTAGCGATCAACCGGACCAGTCTACGATGGCAACACCGCTATTTACTCCGACTGAAAAACTACTGGCGCGGATCTGGGCAACAGTTTTAGGTTTGGAAAAAATCTCAGGGGACGCTGATTTCTTTCTTCTGGGCGGCCATTCTTTGCGCGCTATCGAAGTGTCTTCACAAGTGGAGCGCGAAACCGGACTGCGCGTTCCGCTGCGTTGGTTTAATGAGACGCCACTGCTTAACGAATTGGCTGCGCGGATTGACGCGATGCAGGGCAAGGACATAACGGACGCTGGCTCCGTTTCGGCCATTATGCGGCTTTATGATCAAAATGATGCGGCCCAGATGCTATGTTTTCCTAGTTTTATGGGAAGTTCTAGTATTTACCGGGAATGGCTAGGAAAGCTGGCGCCAGACTGGTCTGTTGATGGGGTCGAGGACTTGTCGGGGCTTGACGCAGCGCCGGACGTAACCTCAATGGCGCGCTGGATTTTAGATCAGACGCCAGATAGTGGGTGCGGGTATCGGGTGCTGCTGGGTTGGTCATTTGGTGCCGATCTCGCTGTTGCCGCAGCTGGCCTGCTTGCACAAAAAGAGGTGTATCCGCTGGTGGTTCTGCTTGATCGCCTTCCAGGAGAGCCGCAAACGGTTCAAGATAGTAACACTCTACCTCTTGACCAGCGCCGGTACTGGTCGCAGGTGATGCCAGTCCTGCGCCATGCTCTGCCAGCGTCTCGAGTTGCAGAATATGAGTCCCAGTTTGTGCAACGTATGACCAAACAGCAGAACTACCAAACTGCTGCGCAGCTGAAAAATCCGCTGGTCGGCGTTTTGTCTGACCCGGATGGGCCCGTTGCTCAGTCTCGGCTGGATCGATTGCAGGCGCTCAGTACAGGTGCGGTCCGCGCACTGACTTGTGGTGCTGATCATTATAATCTGTTTCATCCGCCGCATTTGGCGCAGTGGAGCAGCTCACTGCGATCTCTTGTCGACGCCCACATATGTGGTAAAAAATTGTCTAAAGTCGTTACGGACTGCAGCAAGCTTGATGACCAAGCCGAAATTAAACGGACTGATTTCTTGCTGTAATCAATGTCCAAGAACTGGGTGAAGGTGTGAACAAAAATAGTCTCTTCGATGATGTGGTCCGATCCGATCCAGCCGGCAATACGGACTTGTGGACGTCATTTCTGGCAGTCTCCAATGCCGGCATTGCCACTGTGACAAGGCGCGATCGCGCAGGTACTGATCTCACGTTTAACGCCTCCGAAATCGAAAAAACCGCTTTGAAGCTTGCGATTCAACTGGAGGCGGCAGGGACGCAATCCGAGGACTGTGTGCTGCTTGTGAATAAAGATCCGATGGCTTTTGTCTGCGCCTTCTGGGCTTGTCAGGCGGCCGGTCTTACTGCGGTTGCCATGCCTCCCATGGGCACGGCCGTGCAGGTTGAACGCACTCGCGCCGCCCTAGGTGTTTTGGGGCGAGCATGGGTGCTGACTGAGGATGTTGCTGTGTGTGATGCGCTGATAGAAGCGCCTGAGGTGGCTGGCGCCTTCGTTCTTTCTGGAGAGCGCTTTGATCATCTTGAAGGCGTCATGAGTTGCGCTGCGCGAGAAAGCACGGAGCAGGTTAGGCTAGACCCAGAGTCGATTGCGGTCATCATGTTTTCTTCCGGTTCGACCGGCGACCCGAAAGGTGTCGAACTCAGCCACAGGGCCATTCTTGCACAGATCGTGATGTTACAGGAGAAATTGTCGCTGACCTCGCGTGACTGTTTTGTCAATTGGATGCCGATGTCGCATGATTTTGGTCTGTTCCAGTTCCACATATTACCGCTGCTCAGCGGGGTCCCGCAGGTTTTGATGGCGACCGATGACTTTGCTCGGCATCCGGTGTCCTGGCTGCGGTTAATACAGGATCATAGAGGGACCATCACTGGGGCACCTAACTTGGCACTGCAGATGGTGAACAACCTTTTAAAACCGCAGCGCGCTGCGCAGTTAGATCTGAATCTATTGCGTTGTATCGTGCTTGGGGCGGAACCTTTGGACCCTAGTGTGCTACGCACTTTTGCTGACAAGCTAAAGCCAAGCGGGTTCAATTCAGCCGCTTTGACGCCAGCATTTGGTTTGGCTGAGGCGACGCTGGTAATCACTATGGTTTCTGGGCTGCAGACGGTACATGTGGCGCGCCGCTCGCTTGAAATTGGCGAAACCATTACGCCGCTTGGGCCCAAAGATCCAGAAGCAGTCGAACTGCCCCTGCTGGGTAAACCTTTAAAAGACGCGGTCCTTCGCATTGTTGACGAAAACGAAGTGTCCTTGCCAACCGACACGGTTGGACACCTACAGGTGCGCTGCAATTCGATGATGAATGGGTATCGTAATCGCCCTGACGAATCTCAGCAGGCGCTGCGACCAGGTGGGTGGCTTGCCACGGGGGACATTGGGTTTATTCACCAGGATGAATTTGTCATGGTCGGACGTGCCAAGGATGTCATTATCTGCGGTGGTCGCAATTATCATCCTGCTGATTTGGAGCGGATAGCTCAGGCTGCTCCAGGCCTGTCGCCATTGAACCAGGTGGCAATCGTGCAAGGGCGTGATCCGTCCGGCACGGGGGTTTGCACTGTCGCATTTCTGCGTGGCCGCAATGACGCATCTGGTGCCTTGAAGGACGCTGTCACTACCCATTTGGTTGCCCAAAGTGGTGTTGAACTGGATCATGTCTTGCTAGTGCGGGATCTGCCCCGCACTACCAGTGGCAAGCTGCAGCGTCACGCACTTGCATGCGCCTATGAGCAAGGAGCATATGCCGATTTGATGGGGAGCGAGCCTGAGGCGGCCAGCCCAGAAAGTGAGGCATTTCGGCGGGCAATCAGAAATGGTAATGTTTCCGCCCTGGCAAACCGGATTTGTGACGAAGCCGAACGTCTTGGTGGCGCACCGGTTGGTGCGTCTGAAGGATTGATGGATCAAGGAGTGTCGTCCCGTCAGGCGGTGGCGCTCTGCGCTCGGCTTGGCGCTTGGCTGGGTAAGGAGCTTTCCATCGCTACGCTTTTTGATTATCCTAGCCCGTTTTCATTGGCGCAGGCGCTTATCCGTGATGCGTCTCCAAGTGAGGATGCAGACGTGATCACTCCGCTTCCAATTCCAGTCAACGCCCCCCGCCGCTTGGCGGTGATCGGCTATGGATGTCGCTTGCCAGGTGCTGAAACACCGCAGGAGTTCTGGGATTTACTTAACACGCAGCGTCAGGTTGTTGCGCCTATCCCACCAGATCGTTGGATTCAATCGCCTGGTGATTTGGCGTTGCCGCCCGCGGCGTTGTTGACCCAGATCGATGCTTTTGACTTTGGTTTTTTTGGCCTTACCCGAAGTGAAGCAGAGGCGATGAACCCGGTACAGCGTCTCTTGCTGCAGGTGCTTTGGCAGTCGCTCGAACATGCCGGACTAGATGTGATAAAATTGCGTGGCAAGCGTGTTGGGCTTTTCGTAGGCCTCAGCGATTCGGGCCTTGCAACCGGGCGTGGTGAAACTGTCGCTGGTGGCGATGCACTTGCAGGTTACGCTGTTTCGGGTAGCGCTGGCAGTATTGCCGTGGGTCGCATGGCGCATCTGTTTGATTTCCGAGGACCAGCGTTAGCTGTGGATACTGCGTGTTCATCGTCTATCGTGGCGCTGGATCTGGCGGCTCAGGCCTTGCGGCAGGGGAGCTGCGATATAGCTATCGCGGGCGCTGCGAACCTAATCCTCGCGCCTGATCTTCACGCCGCTCTGCATAGTATGGGTGCGCTGTCGCCTGACGGCCTTTGCAAGACATTCGCTGCCACAGCCGATGGCTATGGCAGGGGTGAAGGTGCGGGGCTAGTCGTGCTTAAGCGACTGGATGATGCACAGCGCGATTGCGACACGCTGCGCGCTGAACTGCTGGCTACGACACTGAACCACGATGGTCAGAGCGCTAGCGTCACCGCCCCTAATGGTCGCGCCCAGCGAGATTTGTTGCGCCGCGCTCTGCAAGAGGCGGCTCTGGCTGGTGACGATCTGGACTGGGTTGAAACCCATGGTACCGGTACAGCGTTGGGTGACCCGGTTGAGCTTGAGGCATTGCGGGATGTGCTGCGCGGCAAGGCGGGGAGACCCTTGCCCATTGGCGCCGTTAAGAGCCGAATTGGTCATCTTGAAGCGGCGGCAGGTATTGCTGGAGTGATCAAAATATTGCTGGCGTTGGAACATGGATCGGTTCCGCCTGATCGCTCCTGCGAACTTCTCAACGATCGGTTTGACTGGGAAGCTGGCGGACTGGCGCCTATAGTAGCACCTTTGGACTGGTCAGGCCATAGTCGGCGGCTTGCGGGTGTAGCGTCGTTTGGAATGAGTGGCACCAACGCCTATGCCATATTGTCCAGTCCACCGCGGACGCCAGTGCCATCTAAGCCATTTATCAGGCCGCTGGTGCTAGCGCTTTCAGTAAAGAATGAGGCGGCGCTGGCGCCTTTGCAGAAAGCCTGGACGACTGAGCTGGATGGGCAGTTACAGGAAAGACGCGCTGATCTGGTGGCTGGACAGGCTAATCGCAGAACCGCTGGTCCCTTGCGCAGCGCTGCCCAATTGCCGCCTGTTGGCTCGCTGCATGCGGCCATGGAGACACCGCTGGTCAAGTCGATGACCGCGCCGTGTCTGATTTTTGCCTATCCCGGACAGGGTGCGCAGTCGGCAGAGATGGGCGCGGACCTTTATCGTTCAGAACCTGTATATCGCACTGCGTTTGACGCTGCATCTGATGTTGCTGGGCTGGTGCAGGGTCGACCGCTGACCGAATGGCTTTATGGCGACCGCAATGCGAATGCGGATCGTATCAACCAAACAGATCTTTCGCAGCCTGCATTGGTAGCATTTGGCTATGCGCTGGGTGAATTGTGGGGTGCAATGGGTCTTCGCCCTGATGCCGTACTGGGCCATAGTGTGGGTGAGATTGGTGCGGCGCTCGCATCAGGGCAGATCACGCTGGACGTAGCGATGCGTCTGGCTGTACGGCGTGGGGAGTTGATGCAGGACTGTGCGGACGCCGGAGCGATGCTGGCGTTGCGCGCGGACGAGGAAACTGCGCGTGGCCTCATTCAAAACCTACCGGATACGGTGATTGCTAGCTATAACGGCCCCATGGCGCTGAGCTTGTCTGGCCCCGTCGAGCAGATCGCCGAATTGCAGGCTCGGACCGAGGCCGCGGGGATTGTCACCGCGCCCATCCGGGTCAATCGGGCATTTCACAGCCCTGCCATGGCACAAGCTGCTGAATCCTTATTGGAGGGGTTGGACCTTGAGGCGCAACCTGGGCTTATTCCGGTCTACTCAACCCTGACTGGGATGTTGGCAGAGGCTGGAGCGCTTGCAGAACCGCAATACTGGCGCGACCAGATGCTGCAACCTGTCTCGTTTCTTCAGGCTGCTCAGGCCGCTGCAGCGCCAGGCAATGCGATCTTTTTGGAGATCGGGCCGAGCGCTCTGTTGTCTGGTTTGGGGGCGGTGGCGACACCTAACGCCGTCTGGATCAAGGGGGGTGATTCACAAGAGGCACTGGCTTTAACCGCAGGGAAGGTTTGGAGCTATGGTGGAGCGATCGACTGGGAAAAATATTATGGCACTCGCGGCGCCTCCGGCGATCAATTGCCTCGTTATCCAATGTTGGAAGAGCAGATGCCACGGCGACCTGTCAGGGCGATGACTATGCCGGTCATAACGCCGGTTCAGGGTGTTACTATTGGTACGACGGATTTGGTTGAACAGGTGGTTGACCCAGTGCTTTCAGATCCTTTGAACACTGAAATTTTACCAATCATTGCCCGGGTTTCCCGTGTTGCTCCTGACCAGATTTCCTCGGATGCGTCACTGATCTCTCTGGGTTTGGATTCGCTGGGCATGGTACAACTCCAGCGCGCGCTTTTTTCACGTCTGGCGCTCAAGGTTGATTTGCGAGACCTGGTCGAAACATTCGACACGGCGCGTAAGCTAGCTGACCTGTTATTGTCCACACGCCCTGTACTCACCCCGTCAGATACGCACCCCGCCGCCGAAACTGTAGCGTTGGGA
>JABJAS010000120.1 GCA_018666055.1 Halieaceae bacterium
CCCGGGTTTTCTCGAGTTCGTCAATAAAAGCGATGTAATTAGAAAAATCAGTAGCGATGCGCTCCTGAGTCAGCCCAAACTGGTCCAGCGAGTATTGGTGCTTGCCGTATTTTTTTTGCGGATTACCAATGTCCCCAGAGGCCCAGTCATTCATGCGCTTAAGAGATGCATCACTTAGTGGCTCATCGGCGTACGCATAAATAGACCTCAGCGTATGTTCGGGGGGGCCAACCAACTGTGAAAACGGCACATCTAAAAAGCGGTCGTTTGGCTGGGTCGCGCGCCACTCCATATGAGCATCTGTAGCCATCTTGACGCCTTCAACATAGGCCTCAGGATTAGCCTGGCGGTCTGTAAAGGGCTTATAGAAACACTCCAGTAGCCGCAGACCGGAGGGGATCGTATCCATCGGGGTACGATGGGTCATGAGCAAGCATGCATCTGGAAACGCATCTAGCAATAATGGCTCTAACCCGCTGTAAAGTGGGCTTTTCAGTAGCCAGCGTTTGCCTGTTTCGGCGAGCCCTTGCCACTGCAGATATTTGAGTGTTCGGACAAGAACATCGAATTGCTCCTTCATGCCCACAGTGGGGAGCCACGCAAGATAGCTGTCCATCCGAGACCATCCAAACCAGACCGGGCTGATCATGCTGAGCTCAAGAATGCCACTTTCTTCCTCAGTCCCATGGGTCTCGAAAATGTGACCGGCCCTAGTTTCGGGAGACCTCTCATCGTACCACTGCAAATATTCATCGGCATCGTCGATCCGCCCTTGGGGAGACTCGGAGCGATCACCGCTGATTAACGAGGGATTAAATGCCTTCCAAAAAGTCAGGAAGTTAAAGTCCCCGGAGGCTGCCAACAATTTCTGGGTCTTGGTTGATCCGGTGCGGGCCATGCCACAAATGAAAATCGGGCGATCGATTTTCTGCTCATGGATTTCAGGGTAAGCGGCAAAATCGCGCGCCATGCGCAAGCGGTTCTTGAGTACGCGCGTGATACGGGACTGCAACATAACGGCCCCCTCCTCGCGAGGTTGTCCATCGATATTAATAGAGTCCACCAGCCGGCTCACCGCCGGCAGAATAGCTGAATCATCGATATCAACGCCCGCTTCCCGGCGGGCCGTATCCATCATTTGCTGCGGTGTTTGCGGCATATTAGGCATTGGCGGATGATCCCAGGCGCTGTGGACGCGGCGGCCCCAGCTTCGAGATGACTTGTATGCCCGGCTCCGCAGCAAGCACATCAGGTATTCGATTGACCATGCAGGCTGACGAGCTGTGCAGTGAATCCTTGCGTTCCACCCTGATCTCAGTTGCCGGCTTGCCCCGGACCTCCCAGATCGTATGTTCGGTCTCACCGGGGCGCAGGGAGCGGAGTTCGTTGATCGACAGTGCGGTGATGCCTTCACGGGTGGTCACCCGCGTCGTCACTCGAGAGCCTAGGCATGTGCCCGGCTCAATATAAGCGTCCAGTGCGCTGCTGTAGACCGGCTCGTCGTGTAACACGGGTTCGAGTTCCTCCTCGACAGCCGTTACATTCAGTCCCAGTGCCCATAGCACCTGGTGCGGTACGGTGCGATATAAACCCGACATCGTACCCTGGGTTCTTTCTTCGAATTCCTTCTGAGTCAATCCTCCGCCAATGAAACGGAATATGTCCAGTCCGGCGGCATCGCCATTGGTCAGGGTTCGGTGTACCAACCCGTCGAGCTTGCTAGCCGATCCTGCGGCGATCAGACCGGACCATATTCGCGAGTAATCCCAGATTCCTACACCAGTAAAGGATACACCTGCTGACTTCAACATGGGATCGAGCTTCTCAGCCAAATCGGGACGTGAGCCCCACGGGAAATAACTTTCGCCGCCATGGCAGATGATATTAATACCGGCGCCGATCAGACGCTCATATGCGGGCCAATTGTACTCCAGGCGATCATTTACCGAGTGGATCGCGATGTTGGCGCCGCTAGCAGAGTAATCCGCGGTCTCGCAGTCCTCTATCACGATACCCATTGGCGCAGAAAGTTCCGCGAGTTCGCCGAGATCTCGCCCTACCTTGGCACCGGCGCGGTTATAGGCCGCAACGATCTCCCAGCCTTTCTCGGCAATAATACGTACGGCCTCCAGTGCATACTGTCCCGTTCCGTAAATGGCTATTTTTGGTGCTGTCACTGATCGCCTCGCTATTAAAAAAGCACGATAAATACTATGCGCTAAGAAGGCCTACGGCAAACTATCGGTGCGCGTTCGGTTTTGCTTGAGAAATGACTTATAGCTCTTGAGGTTATACGGCTTGACGCGAACTCATAGGGCGCGGCGGTTCGGTATAGGTTCGGACGGCTTCAGATCGAAAATCAGCATCCAGAAAAGGCCTTACTATTCTTCCTCTTATCAGAGTCTCGCCGGACTCTCCCCCATCCTCATAATCGATTGGTCGTAGGTTCTAGTCCTACTGGGCCTACCATTCTTTCTGCCGCCGCGTTGAAGTAGGGACAATGGTGATACGATCTAACTCTTCACCAAGCATTTCGGAGCAGCTGTGAGTCGAGCGCCACGCCCTCATCCATTGCTAATCAGTCTTGTCATCCTTTGGTTTGTAACCACGATGGCATTCTTCATGCTCGACTTTAGCGCCGGCGCGCGTCCGCCCATCGCCGAAGACGGACTGACCAGCCTGCTGACCGTCTATCTGCCAGTGCTGGGCCTGACTGTATTCTTACTCCTTTTCCTCACCCGCCATCGGGATCCTTTTCGATGGACCGATCGCTTCTGCCTAGATGAACGGAAGGCCGGTCGAGAGGTGCTCGGTGTATTTGGCTATCTACTGGTAACCCAACTAATTTTGGGCCTCGGCTTTCAGTCAGGACTTCATTTCCCCGGGCCAGATGTCTTTCAACAAGGGAAACACGACCTTGGCACCGTGATCAGCTGGATGCTGTTAAATGGCCTGCTGTATTTCGCTGTTCCGGTC
>JABJAS010000121.1 GCA_018666055.1 Halieaceae bacterium
ACTCGGTCATCACGCTGGGCGTACTCGTATCCACCGAGATCACAGCGTCAACGTGGCGCGTGAGAGCCTCTACGGCCCCGAGCACCCGGTCTAGCTCTTCCGATTCGGAGACAGGTGTTGCGCCGGGTCGAGTCGATTCTCCCCCCACATCCAGCAGCTGAGCACCGTCCAACACCATCTGCTCGGCACGTTTCAGCAATAGACTATGGCTCAATGCAGCGTCTTGATAGAGCTGCCCGCCATCAGAAAAGGAATCAGGGGTGACGTTGAGCACACCCATAATAATGGGTTGGGAAAGGTCTAGGGTACGCTCCCCGCAGGTGATCACTGTGCTCATGACCGCGTCATCACCAGTGCGGGGGTAAAGTCAGTCGATCAGTGCTCAGTCGCAGCACCGCCAATAGGGCTGGGTGTTGACTCCGCCTCACCGGCGTCGGGCGGGGTTCCGCGGTCATCGCCAGACCAGTCGGACGGCGGGCTGGGCATCTTGCCCACCATAATCTCATCGATTTGCGCCGCATCAATCGTCTCGTACTGCATGAGCGCGTCCGCCATAAGATCAAGTTTGTCACGGTTATCTTCCAGCAGTTGATGCGCTTGCGCGTAACACTCATCGATGATACTCCGCACCTCCCGATCGATTGCCAAAGCGGTCTCGTCCGACATTACTTTCGCCGGCTGCCCTGCACTCCTTCCAAGAAAGACTTCTTCGCCTCCCTCATCATAAAGCAGTGGACCCATTGCCTCAGACAACCCCCACTTTGTCACCATGTTGCGAGCCACTTCAGTAGCGCGCTGGATATCGTTCGATGCCCCGGTAGTGATGCCATCTTTACCCAGTGTCATTTCCTCGGCCACGCGCCCACCGAACAAGCTCGTGATCTGCGAAATGATATGACGACGACTGTGGCTATAGCGATCTTCCTCGGGCAGGAACATGGTCACACCCAATGCCCTACCTCTTGGGATAATCGATACCTTGTAGACCGGATCGTGCTCAGGCATGAGCCTGCCGACAATGGCGTGGCCTGCCTCGTGAAAGGCGGTGTTGCGCTTTTCAGATTCAGACATCACCATCGACCGCCGCTCGGCGCCCATCATGATTTTGTCCTTCGCCAGCTCAAACTGATTCATACCCACCAATCGCAGCCCACCCCGAGCGGCAAACAGCGCCGCCTCGTTGACTAAATTAGCGAGATCAGCGCCCGAAAACCCAGGGGTACCGCGGGCAATTTTGGACGAATCGACATCCTCAGATAACGGTACCTTTCGCATATGCACCTTGAGAATCTGCTCTCGTCCGCGAATATCGGGCAACCCGACCACTACTTGGCGATCAAAACGCCCCGGTCGCAACAGCGCGGGGTCGAGCACATCTGGCCGGTTGGTTGCCGCAATGACGATCACGCCATCGTTCATCTCAAAACCATCCATCTCCACTAGTAGCTGGTTCAGGGTCTGTTCGCGCTCATCGTGACCGCCCCCCAGCCCCGCGCCGCGATGGCGTCCAACCGCATCAATTTCGTCAATAAAAATAATGCAGGGTGCCTGCTTCTTGGCCTGCTCAAACATGTCGCGCACTCGAGAGGCGCCCACACCGACGAACATCTCGACAAAATCAGAACCGGAAATCGAGAAAAAGGGTACCTTCGCCTCACCAGCAATGGCCTTTGCCAATAAGGTCTTACCCGTTCCCGGTTGGCCCACCATCAACACCCCTCGTGGAATCCTGCCACCCAGCTTCTGAAATCGACCTGGGTCACGCAGAAACTCAACGAGCTCCTGAACGTCTTCTTTGGCTTCCTCGACGCCCGCGACATCCGCAAAGGTCGTCGTGATTTGATCCTCACCTAAAAGCTTTGCCTTGCTTTTACCAAAGCTCATTGGCCCGCCCCGGCCGCCTCCACCACCTTGCATCTGGCGCATAAAGAACATGAAGACAGCAATGATCAACAGAATCGGGAAACTGGCGATGAGCAACTGCGTCCAAACCGACTGCTGCTCGGGCTTTTTGCCCTCAACGGTTATGTTGTGAGACAACAAATCGTCCATCAGCTTGGGGTCTTCAACCATCGGCCGGACGGTCTCAAACGTTGAGCCATCCTTGCGCTGAGCGCTAATGGTTAACCCATCGACAACCACCTTGGAAAGCCGATCCGATTGCACTTCACTGATGAAGGCAGAGTAACCAACCTGCTCTGTACTGGTGCGCAGGTTGAAATTGTTAAATACCGAAAGCAACACCGCAGCGATTAATAGCCACAGCAATAAGTTCTTAGCCATATTGTTCACAACTCTTCCTCTCGGTTTAAAGCCTGCGACGATCGCATTGGCCCGCTAGTATAGCGCCTCTCGCGGAAACCCCTAAAGACGCTGATTCATCGTCTACCTTGTTAGTTATTGGGCCCAATAGACCCAATTTCAAGTCAACCCGCTGTCACGGGGGTTTTTCCTTGTCGCGCTTCCTATGGCGCTTTGTGACCAGCGCGTATCACTGCCCTCAGCAGTTAACCCTGCTACCGGGTAGCGCGGCGCGGTTTCTAGTGCCCTAGGGCGCCTTAAAACCTGTTGCCACGATATAGACCTCTCGCGACCTGGGTCGCGACGCATTGGGCTTACGAGTGACTACGCGCTGAAAGTGACTGCGGATCTCGCGATGCCATGATTCAAACCCCTCGCCCTGAAAAACCTTGGTGACAAACGACCCTCCCGAAGCGAGTGCTCCAACCGCTAACTCAGTCGCCAACTCAACCA
>JABJAS010000122.1 GCA_018666055.1 Halieaceae bacterium
ATGCCCCATAGAAAACGATCCCACCAGCTGCTCCCCGGGTCTTTAGTCAGCTGCACAAGCTCGTCTCCTGACTCGCCGGTCCATATCAGTGCTCCTGTGTCATCAAGCGAGAGTCGCCATGAGGCCTCAGGAGCAAAGTCGCGCTCCATCTCTTGCAATACCTGACGCGCAAAATCGGGGTCTCTGACAATCAAGGCAATCTCTGAATTCCACACTCGTGAGCGAGGGTCCATATTGTAGGAGCCAATCACGGCCACACGGTCGTCAATGACCATGGCCTTGGTGTGTAAGCCCGCATGGGCGTCTTCACCGACTCGGTCGAGGTACGCAGCCAAACTGCCTTTCCCTTGCACCTCATAGAGGTCTATGCCGGTTGTCAGCAGCGCCTTACGATAGCCGGCGTAATAGGCGTGCACAGAGCTATGATTATTGGACTTAGCGGAGTTGGTCAGAATGCGAAGTGTGACGCCTGCCGAAGTGAGTCTCTCTAAGTTGGCTAAGGTCGGGCCGTTCGGAATCAAATAAGCGGTTTGAATGACGGCCGACTCCCGTGGCTGCGCATGGGCATCATGCATGAACGTCATGAACGCCGAATCGGGATAGTCGTCACTCCGATCTGGGCGATCCACAAGGATCTCCGCCTTTGTCCACAACAGGCCACTGGCAAGGGTCGCGAGCCAGTCAGCGCGTGTTGCTGATGCTGCTCGACCTCGCTCCACAGCCGGCCTTACTCGTTCACGCGCGGTGATCAACTGCGCCGTTTGTTCCTCGGTAATGTGGTAGGTGCGCTGAGTTAACGCGGAAACCGGGATCGCGAGCTCCGCGTTCCAGAACAGATCAAAGGCTTCGCCGGTATCCGCTGCCACTTCGCCAATGGCGATAGCGTCCATGTCCTGAAAATTAAAGCTGGCATCGCGCCCGAAGTATTCGTCGCCAATGTTGCGACCACCGAGGATGGCCGCTACGCCATCCACCAGAAAAATCTTGTTGTGCATGCGGTAATTAAAGGCGGATTTACCCACGGCGTAGTTCATCTGTTTGACCGAGCCCCGGTTCCCCATGGGGTTAAAAAGGCGAACCTCCACATTGGGGTGAGAATCCAGCGTTTGGTAAGCGCTGTCTCGCCCTGAGTGGTAAATATCGTCGAGCAGAATCCGTACCCGCACACCCCGTTCGGCCGCGCGTAACACCTCGTACGTGAGCGCCAGCCCGCTGTCGTCCCCTTGCCAGAGGTAGTACTGAAGATCGAGTGTGGATTGCGCGAGTGCTGCGAGATGCAGCCGGCTTTGGAGGGCGTCGTCAGGATCTGCTAACAGGCTGACACCGGAGCGAGGATGCGCTGATGCTAGAGCTGTCAGCGGCGACTCGACTGCTCCGCGATCATTAAAATAGCTCGCGGGTTTGTCGTTGACCATAGGGGCCGAGGCACATGCGACCAAGAACAGACTGAGGCCGATGAGCCCGACCCAGCGCCCGGCTTTCACGTGTGCACTTATGTGGAGGAAGGTAAAGGTTTGCTCGGGGGCACTCATACCCTTAATGTCATTTCCAAGTCAGAACAGACCCCCAGCTCAACGTATCGCCCGGAATTTGTCAAAGCCCAGTAGTTAATGGCAGGCGTTGGCAACGAGTAGGGTCGCTTCAGGCCGCCCTCAGAGCGCGGCCCAACGTCTCCGCTCCCAATGCAGCTTGCGCCATGCCGTCCTTCCACGCCATGACACCTTTAATGAACACCGAATCCACGATCCCTTCGGGCCGATTCACCATTTGCTGGTGACCAAAGATCTCGCGGTATTCCAGTTTGCGAGTCTGGTCAGGCTGCCAGCCATCGAGTGCATCCGGATTAATGAGTACCATATCGGCCTGCGCCCCAATCTCGAGTGTGCCGACATCAAGCCCAAAGATCTCGGCAGGCTCCGAGGTCAGGCGCTGCACCATACGTGCCACCGTGGCTTCATCCCGCTCTTTGGCAAGCTTGAGTGACATCAGATTGGAATCAAAGAACGCCATATTGGTGATGTGGGCGCCAGAATCATTAAAGCCGGGCAGGGCTTGCTCATCGAGCAAAAACCCCAGCGTGGCTTTATTGCCCTTGTTGCCAATGTCGGCGTAAAAACGAAAGCTTTTGTCGTAGGTGCGCATCATGTGCAACATGAAGTCGGCATCATCACTCAGCACCTTCGGAAACTGATCAAAGGCCTCGCGCTCTGCGTCAGACCGCGCTGCCTTACTGTCACCACCATGGTGGCGCTGAACCCTGGCCATGACATCCGCCATGGATTCGCCATCCCATTCAGCCACTGGCGCGCCGTCGAAAATCAGTAGGCTACCGTCGCGAATCACCAGCGAATCCGGAAAGCCTTTTCTGGTTTTCCAACTGGCGAAGTCGCCACCGGTTCGGCCATGCATCCACTCCTTGCGATACAGCGCGACCCATTCGGGGTTATTGAGCAGTGCCATGCGACCTTCGCGATCCTCGTACTCTTTCGCGATCAATTGTGCGGTTGATTTCATTTCCTCAAAAAGCGGGCTCACGATGCCGTCAGACCACACGCGAAAGTTGGTTCCCAGCGCTTGAAAGTGCAGCTTGCCCTTGAAGAGGCGGGTGTTGAGCAGTTTCGCGACATTCAAAAACAGCTTGGCGGTCTTGGGCGCCACCGTCATTTCCATCGCAGAGAGCGCTGAGGTTTTTAATGGCTTGCCGAAGAGGCGCCCGCTGGTAAGCGTAAAGTAAAAAAGCGCCATCAAGCGGTTTTCAATGATGGGGGTGGTCTGCCATACCCGGTCATACTTGCGGACGATCTTGAGCAGGCGGCGGAGTTCTTTAAAACTCGCGAACTGCGTTGGGATGCGTTTGTCGGTGTTGGGATCGTTCGATAAATAGTGAAAAGGCAAGCCGTCGGTGCTGAGCCCCATATAGCCTTGTAGCATCGCCGCTTCCAGCAGTTCCTCCATTTTGCGGAGCTCCGCCTCGGTCGGCTTTCGGCTTACACTGGCCTCTAATCCCATGACTTCGACCCGCAGCATCGAGTGGGGCACAAAGGCGGCAATATTCGGTCCCAGAGGCATGTTGTCGAAGTGGTCCATATAGTCGCCGGTGTTATCCCAAGTGATCTTTTCAGCGACTTTACGCAGTACGGTTTTCGGAATGTTTTCTACGCGGGTGAAGCAATCCACAATGGGCTCCTGCTCCCCAGATTGCTGGGTGCCGAAGCTGGTGCCGAGACTGCAGTTCCCCACAAGGACCGTGGTGGTGCCGTGGCGCACTACCTCTGGC
>JABJAS010000123.1 GCA_018666055.1 Halieaceae bacterium
CCAAGCAGTTCGTGCTTGATCTTGAGAACGACATTCTTCCCGGCTGCGTGATTACGCACGGTGGTGCAGTAGTGCATCCGACGATCAAAGACATTATTGAGGGGGGCAACTGATATGTCCGGTGCAGAGTATTTGTTGTTCATTTTGATGTTGTCGATCTTTCTCGGCTTCGAACTGATTAATAAGGTGCCAGCGACCTTGCACACGCCGTTGATGTCGGGGGCTAATGCCGTCTCGGGCATTACGGTAGTGGGTGCTATCTCCTTGGCGGGGACTGGCAGTGAGACCATGGCGATGTGGTTGGGCGCCGGTGCGGTGACCTTGGCCAGCATCAATGTAGTGGGTGGGTATTTAGTGACCGACCGCATGCTCGGGTTCTTCAAGAAGAAGGAGGGCTGATCATGTCGACAGAATTGATTACTCAACTGGGATACGTCGTTGCGTCAGGCCTTTTCATTTTCGGCTTAAAAATGCTGGGTTCGCCAGCCACCGCTCGGCGCGGCAACTTCTTTTCAGCGCTTGGTATGTTGGTGGCGATCGTGGCTGCCTTGCTCGATCAAGGGATCGTTGATTTCACTTGGATTGTAGCGGGTATGCTGGT
The DNA here is from genome assembly GCA_018666055.1 of Halieaceae bacterium. GTDB lineage: Bacteria > Pseudomonadota > Gammaproteobacteria > Pseudomonadales > Halieaceae > Luminiphilus. The sequence continues at coordinate 602 of JABJAS010000123.1, forward strand.
GGGCGGTGCGATTGGTGCCGTTGCGGCGCGCGCTGTTGCCATGACGTCAATGCCCGAGATGGTGGCCTTATTCAATGGTCTCGGTGGTGCTGCGTCATTATTGGTGGGGTGGTCTGCGTTGTCGCCTGATTCAGGTACGATCACACTGGTCACCATTGTTCTGTCGATTTTGATCGGTGGTGTCACCCTGACAGGATCGCTGATCGCCTACGGCAAATTGTCAGAGAAAATCGGCAGTGGCGCGATTACGTTCTCTGGCCAGCAAATCGTGAATTCGCTTGTTGTCATTGGTATTTTGGGTGGCGCAGTTATGTTTTGCCTGAACCCAACGGACCCCAATTGGCTCTACTTAGTCATCGGTTTGGCCTTGCTCTTCGGCATCATGGCGGTGATCCCAATCGGTGGCGCGGATATGCCAGTGGTGATTTCGCTACTGAACTCTTACTCCGGCTTGGCCGCTTGCGCGGCGGGATTCGCCATTAACAATAATGCCCTCATTGTCGCAGGGTCCTTGGTTGGCGCGTCGGGCATCATCTTGACTCAGATCATGTGTAAGGCGATGAATCGCTCGCTCTCCAATGTCCTGTTCTCGGGCTTCGCCAGCGTCTCGAACGAGGAAACCGTGGTTGAGGGGGAGATTAAGCCTATCACCGCAGACGATGCGTACTACGTCCTCGAGGCGGCGACTAATGTGGCGATTATTCCTGGCTACGGCATGGCGGTTGCGCAGGCGCAACATGTGGTGAAGGAACTCACCGAGCTGCTGGAAAAGAATGGTTGTGAGGTCAACTTCGGTATTCACCCCGTCGCGGGTCGCATGCCGGGACACATGAACGTCCTGTTGGCTGAGGCAGACGTGCCTTATGATCAGTTGCTTGAGATGGACGAGATTAATCCGCGGATGGAAACCGTCGATGTGGCGATCGTGATTGGCGCTAATGACGTGGTGAATCCAGCGGCTCGTGAAGTGGAGTCCTCGCCCATTTATGGGATGCCAGTGATCAATGTTGCTGACGCACGAACGGTTTTTGTGCTGAAACGATCGATGGCATCGGGGTTTGCAGGCATCGAGAACCCACTGTTCTATAAAGAGAATACCCGCATGCTCTTTGGTGATGCGAAGGAAAGTATTGCGACGTTGATTCGAGAGTTCAGTTAACTCTAGGTTAATGTAGAAAATCCCGCGTTACGCGGGGTTTTTTTTGCGCTAAATAGTGCTGAAACCGGGGCGGATCCCTATGGCCAGTCTGATCTTTTGAGGGGTGTCACGACGCCGGCAGTCAGCGATGTCCCACTCTTTTTGAACAGCGGCGACAGCTTTGGGTCAGGCGTCACGAAGGGGAAGATTCCACAGAAGACAGTGCCGCAAGACAGGGCCTCAGAAGACAGGCCCACAGTAAAAAGGCGTTAGAGGAGCGGGAATAACGCACTTGTTTGGGTCGACCGCGCCAAACCTGCGACCTAAAGGCCGTTTATTGGTGGCCCTGCTGTCATCGTTCGATCGGACGCTGTTGGTTGATCAGCGCCGTGAAGTCAGGATGCCTTGGTCGTTGCACTGGCCTCTGTCCCTGATTGGAATTGTCGATTCGCCAAGCGTTGATATAAATCACAGCGCGTGATGAGGTCTTCGTGGCGGCCACTGTCAACGACTTGTCCTTCATTCATGACCACGATTTTATCGGCGTTCATGACGGTGGAGAGTCGATGAGCAATGATGATCGTCGTTCGTTCCCGCATGATCTCTGTGAGCGCCTGCTGCACATGCCACTCGCTCTCCGTATCGAGTGCACTGGTGGCCTCGTCGAGCAACAGTAGCTCGGGATTGACCAAGATAGCCCTTGCCAGTGCCAGCCGCTGGCGTTGGCCGCCTGAAAGCCGGACACCTTGAGCGCCAAGATCGCTGTGGTAACCCTCGGGTAGTGCTGCGATAAAGTCGTGCGCGTGCGCCATGCGTGCGGCGCTCTCGACAGATGCCTGCGTTGGGTTGTCTGCACCATAGGCGATGTTATAAAAAATGTCGCCGGAGAACAGTGCGGGTTGTTGGGGCACCAGTGCGATTTTTTGGCGCCAAGTAGTGAGTGGGAGCGCCCGCAAGTCCGTTTCACCAAACTCGATAGTCCCCTCAGCAGGGTCATAGAAGCGGAGGATGAGTTCGAAAACCGTTGACTTGCCGGCGCCCGAGGGCCCTACTAACGCCACGGACTCACCGGGCTGTATCGTTAAGTTGAGCCCATTGAGCGCCGGCGTATCGGGTCGGCTCGGGTAAAAAAACTGCACAGCGTCAAAGTGCAATCGCTGCCCGCTTGTCACGGTGTTGCTGCCAACATCAGGAATCGTACTGCTCTCCTGCAGCAGCTCCATGAGCCGTTCTGCAGCGCCCGCTGCACGTTGCAGGTCGCCCCAGACTTCAGCCAGTGTGGCGAAAGCAGTGCCCACCATGACGGCATAAAAGACGAAAGCACCGAGTTCGCCGCCGGTCATCCGACCTTCGATGACATCGATGCCGCCAGACCACATCATGCTGATCATGCCCCCCATCAGCAAAAAGATGGCAAACCCAGTCAGTAACGCTCGTTGCCATACGCGTGATCGTGCAATGACAAAGGCGCGCTCGACATCTTGCGCGAAACCAGTTTTTTCTGCGATCTCACGATTGAAACTCTGAACCACTTTGATGCTTTGAAAGATTTCGCCGGCATGACTGCCAACCTCTGCGATCGACTGCTGACTTTTACTGGAGAGTTTGCGCACTCTTCTGCCAAAGATCAGGATCGGAATCAGTGTGACGGGCACCGCGATTAAAATCACCAGACTGAGCTGCAAATTGGTAATCACCATTAAGGCCAAAGCGCCGACTAACGTCAGCGCATTGCGTACCGCGAGACTCACGGAGGAGCCGATCAACGTTTGCAGGAGTGTTGTGTCGGTCGTCAGCCGCGACATGATTTCGCCTGAATGGTTAGTTTCAAAGTAGCTGGGCTGTAGATGAACGAGATTATTAAAGACCGCACTCCGTAGATCGGCACTCACACGCTCGCCCAACCAAGACACCAGATAAAACCGCGTCATGGAGCCAATGGCCATAGCGACCCCAATAATTAAGATAAAGGAGACGGCCTTATATAATCCGGATGCGTCAGCGCCTGAGAATCCCTCATCGATCAATATTCTGACGCCATATCCTAATGTCAGTTGTGCGCCGGCTGTAAAAACGAGCGCGACGCCTGCAGCGATTAAGCGACTTTTATGAGGCCATAAAAAAGCCAACATCTGTCGCAGCGGCGCCATCGACTTTGCGCGGGTAAGCCGGTCGTCAGGCTCGATTGTTTGTTTGATGGGCGCTGTATTGTCAGTCACATTAATCGCTTCGGGCTGGCGTGAGGGGTGCTTTTTCTTCATCTGGAACTAGTTTACGCGGACCGGCATTAAAAAGATCGTTCAG
>JABJAS010000124.1 GCA_018666055.1 Halieaceae bacterium
CACCGGTGCAGGGGGGCTGATCCCTGCTTAGGGTGATCATGAGCCGGCGATGGGTAACGGAGCGGGCTGCGGCTCGACTCTGCTTTGAGCTGAGATAGACGCTAATTAGGGTACTCTATTGTCTTTACAGCAATAATACTCAAAGGCTCAGAAGACGATTATGGATCAACTCAGGGCATTGCGTTACTTCTGTAAAGTAGTCGAGACCGGCAGTTTCACCAAAGCTGCGGAGAGCTTCTCGGTGCCTGCCTCCTCTTTGTCGAGACGCATTGCTGATCTGGAAAAGAGTCTTGGCGCAAATTTGCTCAAGCGCACCACTCGAGTGGTTCAAGTCACCGAGATCGGTAAGGCTTATTATGAGCAGGTGCAGGATGTCTTGGCGCAGCTGGCATTCAGCGATGAGTCTGTCAGAGCCTATCAGGCCAGTCCCACCGGTACCTTGCGCATCAGCACGATGGTGACTTTCGGAGAGGAGATTTTAATGCCGCTCCTCGATGAGTTTAAACACCTGTATCCGGAGATTATTTTAGATGTGAGTTTCAGTGACGAGCTATCGACTTTGTCTCGAGATGAGGTCGATATTGCCATCCGAGGGGGCTATGCACCCAACGAGCGGGTTCAGGCGGTGCGTCTCATGGACAACGAATTTATCCCAGTGGCGTCGCCAGATTACCTAGTGTCGAATGGCATCCCCAAAAAGGCCACCGACTTACGTACGCATCACGGACTGTTTTTTCGCACACCCCACGGGCCGTCGCCTTGGTTGTGTGAGCAGGATGGGCAGTGGCTTGATGTGTCAGGCAAGATTTTTTCGATTTCTAACAATGCCACGTGGCTTCTCAGGCAAGTGGCGTTAGGGCACGGTATTTGCATGGCGCCCAGATGGTTGCTTAAACAAGATTTAAAGAGTGGGGTGGTGCAGGAGCTCATGATCAGGCCGAAGCTGCGAGTGAATCAAAATAAAGATCTGGCCATCTTCTTGCTGTATCAGAAGCAGCAGTACCGCGTGCCGAAGGTTAAAGTGGCGGTGGATTTTTTGGTGGCTCGTATCCAATCGCAAGACTGAGAAAATCACCCTGTTGAATTGATTGGGCGGAGGGTATCGCTCAATCGATAGCGATACCCTCACTAAGGTGAAAATCGTTACTCAGGGGTGGGGACGATCAGCACCTTACCGTTTCTGCCGTCTTGCGCTGCACGAGTCACCGCCGCTGTCACGTCAGCCACGGCGAAGCGGGAATCCACATCGGCTGTGAGCACACCACTGGCAATCAGCGGAATGATCCTGCCAAAGGCGGCTTGTTTCTCGGCTAATGTGGCGCTCTCATACCACTTGGCCAGCCAAAAGCTGCGGTTGCGGGTATCCTTAAAAATCGCCATGCCCGTATTGAGGGTCGCTGGCTGTCCCGACAGCATGCCGTAGGCAACGATCGTGCCGCTGTAGGCCAAGCTGTTGGTTAGCCGGGTATACGTCTCACCACCAACAGGGTCCAGGGCCAGTACAACCGGGTCACCCCCCGTCGCCTCGGCGATCTGCTCGGCAAGGTCTGGTCCGTCAATCAGAACAACGTCGGCCCCTTTGGCATAGAGCTGTTCGGCGAGTCCCTCACGGCGCACGACATTAACTGTTTTGATACCGCGTTGCTGAGCGAGCTGAATGACGTAACCACCAACGGCAGAGTTGGCGGCACTTTGAACAATCCACTGACCTTCACTGAGCTCAACGAAGGAGTCCAGCATTAACAGCGCCGTGACGGGGTTCACCACTGACATTCCGAGTTGTTCAATCACCTCAGGCGCCACCGGCCCCATGTCGGGTAGCGGGAGAAAGCCTGCCTCAGGCGCGACCACCTCATCGCTCCAGGTGCCACCCCCTAAAATCAGGACCAACTGGCCTTCTTTGAGGTAGCTCGCCTCGGGCGTCACTTCAACGACTCGACCCACCCCCTCGCTGCCGGCTTTGGCGGGTAACACGGCATCGACACCATACTGACCGGCGATTTGTAACAGGTCTGAGGGGTTAATCGGCGCCGCTAATACGCGCACTCTCACTTCGCCACGCTGCAGCGCTCGAGATGCGGCGGCCTTGACCGTGAGCACGTCAGCGGGATTACCAATTGCATTAAATTCGGCGTGTAGCCGCATTGCGGTTGACGCGTCTTGGTGTTCACTATGGCCATCGGCCTGCGAAAAGGCTGCGAAGCCCAGCAACACCGCTGCTGTCGTGATGAGTGAAAAAGTTTTCATAGTCTGATTCCAGTATTGATTGTTTGTGTTTGATTCCCACCGCGTCATCTGTGATGCCGCCGTGCGTAACCGCTTACGCCAGCTGGTCTGGCGCTTGATGCGTCTCTTGCTCAAACCATCGGCCCAAATAGATGCCCACCATGGCCCACAGTGCCGCTATGCCTGCGCCCACTGCGGCGACAGCCGCCAACCCGAGGCCCATTCCTTGGGTCAGGCCAGTAAACGCCCAAGCCATCAGCATATCGCCGCCTCGGTAGGCGACGATGTCGATAACGGGTTTGGCTTTGAAGCGCGTCTCTCTGTCGACTCGGGTGAAAAGCACTTCACGAGCCGGCCTGGTGACCGCGTAGTTGCCGGCGCGCCTGATGACTTGCAACGCTATTACGGCGCCGAGAAACGGCGAAATCGCCACAATGATGAGGCCCGTGCAAATCATCACGGGAATTAAAGCAATGGTCACCGGCATGCCAAATTTTCCGACGATTCGCCCGGTCGCAAACAGTCCCACCGCGATGGACAGTACGTTGACCGCTAGATCCATCTGCGCCCAGATGGCTGTCCGATCTGCGCGGCTGAGTTCAGCCAGTAAGTTCTTTAGCTCAAAATAGACGAATGAACTGATGCCGGTGTACAGCAGGATGAACAGGCCAATGGCCAGTAGGTAGGGGTTCGATATCAATAAGGTAAACCCTGCAAATGGGTTACCGCCAATTCGAGGAGGAATGGTTTTTGCCGCTGATGCCTCGTTGCCGAGGTCTGATGCCTTGAGTGTTTGTAGATAAAAAATAAGGGGGATAGGCAGTAGCAACAGTGCGCTGGCGAGCAGCAATAAGGTGTCGGTGCCCAAATAAGCCGAAAAAAAAGAGGGAATAAAGGGTCCAATCAGTCCGCCTACACTCGCGCCCGCGGCAATGATGCCAAATAGCCGGCCAGCCTGCTCTTTAGTGAACAGTTCCGACATAAAAGTCCAGAATACTGAGATATGAAAAAGGCTAAAAACGCTCACCCAGACGTAGAAGGATTTGTCGATCAGCGTCCGATCGTTGATGGTGAGTGCGAGGGCATAAAAAATTAAGAACGTGAGCGCGAAAATCCCGTAGGTGGTAGGCACTAAGAGACGGAGTGGGAATCGCGCTACCAACGCGCCATACAGCGCAACGACCGCGGTGCTGATGAAGAAGTTGAGGGTCCATAGCCAGCTGACCTCCGCATCGCTCCAGTCGCTGGCCATGGCGTCTCGCACCGGGCGCAGAATGTAGTAGGCAGACATTAGCAGGACCACAAAGAGAAATGAGCCGACGACGGCTTTTATTTCATGCCCTTGAACGTTGGCCATAGTGCCAAGGAGTTGTGAAATGCGACTGCGCTCTGTCGTCTCCATTGCTTTCATTGGGCTCACATGATGGTGTTGGGCTGGCACTGCCGGGTGCTTTTGCTTCGGTCGAGACGGGGTGCCCCCTACGGAGGCATGATTAGACCGCGTCTGTTTAGCGATATAAAGAGACGGTTTAACATTTCTTTGTTGTTTTTAAAGCAATAATCGGTGGACTGTAAAGGGGCGGTCGACCCGCAATTCGTGGGAGGCTTTTCTAACACTTCTCGGGCACCGTGCCGCTGATGACGGTACAGCAGAAACGCCTCTGTCAAAGTCTGTTTTTTCAGCGGGTTGTGAAAAAACGCTCGTGGACGAGTGACGGGTCATAATGAGGAGACGGCTGGACACTTCGATAAAACCCCGCGCGAGGCGGGGTCAGGCCAAACGCGCAGTCAGTCAGCTGGCTTCATCCAGGTCTGCAACAATTGCATAAGGATGATCGATGCAAGAAAGGCGATTTGAATTGGGTTGACGCTAGGGAAGCCAGTGAACTCGTCGACGAAACGTTGAGCAGTGACGGAAAGCCCCCCCGACTCGCCCGCGACCTGCAAGCCCGCCGCGATATCACCGAATAGTTGGTTAGTGTTCATAGTAAGCACTGTCATGAAAGAGATGACCGTTAAGCAGTACACGCTGACCAGAGCTTTACCCAGCAGCGGGACATTGCCGTTCATTTGGATGTTATTCGTCATTCTGAAGCCCAGCCAAATGGCGACGATGTACGCTAAAAACCAGACGGCGTTACCCGACATAAATGCTGCAAGCAAATTCCACATATCCATTTCAGACATTTTAAAACCTCGCTTTATTGGTTGTTATTGAGCACCGGGGTGCATGATGAGTATGCGTAGATGGAGCAGGAAGTCAAAGCGGTCTTTTTTATCGCGCTGTCATTTGATTTTGGTAGGGGTATACCGCTGTCTAAATACCAGTAAACTGTCGCCCGATCACGACAGCGTGCATCACTTAATCACATAACAGAGGAAAGCCAATGTTCAGTCACATCATGATCGGTGCTAACGATATAGAAGCGTCAAAGAAGTTCTACGATGCCGTGCTTGGCGCGCTGGGTTGTAAGGAAGGCGTTATAGACCCCAAGGGCCGTTGTTTTTACTTTCATCAAGGGTCTATTTTTGGATTGAGCGTGCCGATCGATGGCGACGCGGCAACACACGGTAATGGCAGTACGATTGGTTTTAACGTCGAGAGTCCTGAACAAGGCGACGCGTGGCACACCGCAGGACTGGCCAACGGCGGTGTCACTTGCGAAGACCCACCGGGCGTTCGTGAAGCAGATTCGATGTATCTCGCTTACCTCCGGGATCCAGCGGGCAACAAGATTTGTGCGCTGAAGCGCATGGGCTAATCGCTGTGCAGCCGTTCGCCTGCTCAGCGGGTGTGCGGCTGTAATTAAAAAACGTGGCGTTAGATTGATGCAAGCGGCTTATCAGCCCTCTATCCAGTGTTAGAGCCGGGTGTCCAACACAAGCTCGACGATTGAGAGGGCCGTATCGAAGCGCCTCTTCTCCTGGACAAACTCATTAGCCCAGTACTGGGTACCGCAGTAATAGTGCCCCTTCGTTTCGTGTTCAAGGATAGTCAAATGAAAAAAAATAAAATCATGTCTGGTGTCGGTGCTCTAGTGACGTCTCTCTTTTTCGTTGCCGCGCATGCTGATAATTACGAACTTCAGGCCACAGTTGATACGCCCGACCTCGCATTTGAATCAGAGACCGATATTGGCCTGTGGGCGCGCTACCATTTTGCGATTCATACCGAGGACTTTGATACCACTCGTGAGTTTTATCGGCGCCTCGGATTTACTGATGGGATCACTGGATTCCCATTAACAAACACCCATGCGATGGCTCGGGCATTGGGGATGTTTGATGTGTGCCAATATGAGCTCAAAAAGGGCGAGGTACTGTTGTTTCCGGGTGCCGAAAATACGACTGGCATTGATTTATTACAATGGCATAAGCCGTTCAACCCAGAGCCGCCTTACGCATTGCCGAACCACCTCGGAATGGCTTACGCGACTTTGATGACGACCGAGTTATCAGCAGACTTTGCCTTGTTAACATCCCAAGGCGTGACATTTTTAAGCGAGCCATATGGCGCACCGGGGAATCGCTTCGTGTTTATGCGAGATCCCGACGGGGTGTACTTGAAGCTCGAGGAGAGCCCCATACCTCGTGGGTCAGCCAGCCAAGACACAACGCACATAGTGGGCATGCCTTACATCGGTATCAACGTCAGCGACGTGGATCAATCCGTGGCGTTTTACAGGCAGTTTGGTTATACCGAGGTACGCCTGATCAATGAGCAAACGCTTAGTGTTGAGGAATCTGCGGCCTGGGGCTTCGATCAGCCCGTGCGCTATCGTGGTGCTGATGTGACCATTAATCGAGGTGATCGACATCGACTCCGGTTGCTCCAATGGATAACGCCTTTTAATCCTGAGCCGGCATACCCAGCACCCATCAATCACAAGGGCATCAATCGACTGGCTTTGACGGTGCCTAATGTGGAGCGGGCCACGCGGATTCTGTCTGAGCAAGGTGTTCCTTTTTTATCAGAGATAGCGCCGTGCTGTTCTGGTCAAGACACCGACGCCGGTGGGATTGTGCACGCGATTGATCCTGATGGCGTATTTCTGGAGCTAGTCGGAGATTTGACGCCGCGACCGGTGCCACCGCAGCCTGAGCAGTGCCCACCTTTGGAGATACGCTACCCCCAGCCTTAAATCGCAGCGTTACCGTCACATTTGCCGACATCGATGGCGGTGGCTTGCTGCTGCCTCAGGCAGCTTTTTGGCATCACGCCAGTGACTGTTAAATCGGATCCCTGAAGCGACTCGACAGGGGCTAGAGGCCTGCGGGCGGTCACTGCCATGGGCTTAGGCTTGCTTTTGGGGCTTTAGCTGCAATGATTTTGCCTGAGCTGGCACAACCACGTAAGGTCACGGATCGACGATGAGGAGGAGGGGAGTATGTTTTTTCAGCGCTTGTTAGGGCTTGCTTTACTGTGTGCGTCGCCGTTTTTAATGGCCGAGGACTGTGAGTATTCAGAATGGGGTCGAGATGACCAAATCGGTGCGGCCAATAGGATCACGCCTGAGCGGACCATTGCCGCCGCGTCCTTAGTCAAAACGGGTGCAAGTCATCCACTGGGCATCATTATCACACCCGGGATGCCCGCCTATCCACCCCGGTATACCCAGTTGCAGGTGGTTCAGCCGGAGCACCAGTATCGAACTGACGCGTCGCATAAGCTCGGTTGGAAAATCAGCGCCAACGATGATTTGGTGCAAATGTGGCTAGGCACTGGCCCGCAGATTGATGGTTTGGGGCATCTTGGTGAGGATGGCGAATTTTACAATTGCCACCAGGGTAAAGATTTCGCAGCGATTACGGGTCTAACAAAGCTCGATATCAGTCAAATTCCGCCCATGGTCGCGCGTGGCGTGCTCATTGACGTTGCAAAGCACTTTGGTGTTTCTCATTTATCGGCTGCCCAGCCTATCTCCACCCAAGACCTTCAAGGCGCCATGAAGGAGCAAGACATTACGGTCCGTGAGGGTGATGTGATACTGCTTCATACGGGTTATACCGATGCCTTTTTGGAGGCCAATCCCGAGCTATGGGGTAGCACGATACCGGGTATTACCAACGACGCCGCTCGGTATTTAGCTTCTTTAAAGCCACTTGCCGTGGGCGCAGATACGTGGGGGTTGGGTGCTGTGCCGCCCAAGCCTGGCGATAAGGTATTTTATGATCACGCCATTTTGCTCAAGCAAAACGGTATTTACATTCTGGAAACGATGAATACTGGGCGCCTCGCAGAGGAAGCAGTTAAGGAATTTATGTTCGTGCTAGGGCAGGCTCGGCTCAAGGGTGCAGTACAGATGGTGATTAACCCCGTGGCAATGTGGTGATCTCCTTGTGACCATGACCGACGTACTCTCACCGTTTCATCTCGCCATCCCTGTGCGTGACTTACAGGCCGCGCTGATGTTTTACGAGCAGGTGTTGGGTTGTGGGCGCGGGCGACAATCGGCTGATTGGGTGGACCTTAACTTTTATGGTCATCAACTGGTGTTGCATCAAGTAGCAGCCCCACAGGGCCCCTCTGCTAGCAACCCCGTTGATGGTGAGCAGGTTCCCGTACCGCATTTTGGGGTGATACTGCCGTGGCCCGATTTTGAGGCGCTGGCGGGGCGGCTCGCGACGCTGGGATCAGTGTTTGAGATCCCGCCTACCACGCGTTTTGCGGGTAGGGTGGGAGAACAGCGCACGTTTTTTTTAAGAGACCCCAGTAGCAACTGCTTAGAGTTCAAAGCGTTCAGAGACCCCAGCCGACTCTTTTCTGCCGATCTGGAGGCTTACCGATAGCGATGCGAGTCACGCTGTCCATATTGCGAAGTGGCTCGAAATGAAAGCTTGCCCCGCTGTACGACGAAGACCCTGCAAGCTCATGCTACCCTTTGCGACTTTACTCACACTGTAAGTGGCTATTATGAATCGAGATGCCGTCTTCAATATGTTGCAGATGCAGCATCGCATGAATAATCGAGTCCATGCTGACTGGATATCGCAACGTTTTGAGTGGTATCGGGCTGTGTGGATCGAGTGCGCCGAGTTAATGGACCATGTCGGGTATAAATGGTGGAAAAAACAGACGCCTGAGTGGGAGCAGG
>JABJAS010000125.1 GCA_018666055.1 Halieaceae bacterium
ATGATGAGGTGTTAGAGCGATTAGCGCAGGTAGGGCAGGCGGAGGTGTTGAACACTGCCACTGCTGGCGCAGTGACCTTGCGACTTGATCAGGGGGCCGGCGCGGCACCCGTTCGTCAGCGTACTCGCTGGTCTCCGTACTGGTTGACCTTGCCTTAGCCTTATTGGAGGACCCTAGCTCAGGTTTCGGCATGCTTCAAAAGCCGCTCGCGACTGATCGGTGATTTACCTGAGACCGATAATCGAGCCACTCTCACCCAGCAAGCCGTGAATGGACCATTGAGGTAGCCGGTAATATGTCATTGAACGGCAGGCCCATTTGCGGCGATGCTGAGATGCCTAGTCGCGGTGCCAACAATACCGAGTGGCAATACTGACAGTTCTATGGTCTTGTTGGCTGGCGCGAAGACCCCACATCAGTTTGTGGGGGTTGTGGTGGACGTGGCGAGATAAGGGAACCGCTCGCGTTTGACCACGGCGACTGATGTTTAGCCGTAATCGGGAGTATGCGTGAAGACCACAGCAGGCAAAGGAAATGATTGGGCGCTTTACCGACGTCTGCTGACCTATGTAACGCAGTACACCGGTGTATTCGTGCTCAGTATCATCGGCTTTCTAGCTTATTCTCTCGCCAATGTGTTACTCGCCGACCTGACCCAGTTTCTACTCGATTCTCTGGGCGATGCACCGCAAATTGGTATTGGATTCGTGTCACAAGCAGCCCATTGGCTGTGGCCGCAAGGGGACAAAGGCGCCGTCGAGTATGCTCGGATTGCAGTACCCGTTGCCGCGATCGTATTGTCGCTGCTGCGCGCCAGCGGTTACTTTTTTGGTAACTACTTTATGAATATTGTCGCTAGGGGCGTTGTCCACTATTTGCGTGTGGAGGTGTTTGGTGCGCTGATCCGCGCACCTAAGCAGTACATGGACCGCCATACTCAGGGAGAGCTCGTTTCAAAGCTGACGTTTAACGTCGAACAAGTCAGTGGTGCCTCTTCCGACGCGTTGAGAACGATACTGAGAGATGGGCTAACGGTGGTCGCTCTGATTGCTTACATGCTCTATTTGAACTGGAAGTTGACGATGGTGTTCTTCGCCATCGCGCCGCTACTGGCCGGCGTTGTGGTGATCGTGGGTCGTCATTTTAGGCGTTACAGTCGCCGCATTCAGGACTCGATGGGTGAGGTAACGCAGCTCAGCGCCGAGAGTATGAATGCGTTCGAGGAGATCAGAATGTTTGCTGCTACTGAGCAGCAGAACAGGCGCTTTTTTGAGGCCAGTCAGGTCAATCGGATACAGAGCTTGAAGCTGGCCTTTGTCCAAGCCATTTCCACTCCGATTGCACAAATTTTATTGGCGATCGCGCTGGGCGCGCTGTTTTGGGTTGCCCTTGATCCGATTATTTTGAGTGGCTTTTCACCCGGCTCATTGGTCGCCTTCATCGCGGCTGCGACGCAGTTGGGTAAGCCCATTCGAACTCTGACGAACGTACAAAGTATTATCCAGCGAGGCCTAGCAGCTGCCGAGGATCTTTTTGCTCAGATCGATACGGAGCCTGAACCCGATAACGGGTCGGTATCGCTGGCACGTGCGAGGGGTGATATTGAATTCGAGCAGGTCTGCTTCTCGTACCCTGAATCAGATCGCCGCGTGTTAGATGAGGTCAGCCTCCATATTCCGGCGGGTGCGATGGTGGCATTGGTGGGCCGCTCGGGGGCAGGAAAAACCAGCTTGATTCAACTGCTCTGCCGTTTTTATGCGCCGACCGCCGGGCACATACGGCTCGACGGTCAGTCCGTGGACGCCTTTAAACTGGCTGATTATCGTCAGCAGTTTGCTTTGGTATCGCAACGTGTGGTGCTGTTTAGCGATACGATTCGAGCCAATATTGCCTTTGGTCAGGGCGACGTCGTCACCGATGAGGCGATTCAGTCAGCTTTGGAGGCAGCGCATGCGAGCGCGTTTGTGGAGGCGCTACCAGAGGGCATCGAGACAGTTTTGGGCGATGGCGGAGGTGGTTTATCGGGTGGGCAGCGACAGCGGCTGGCGATTGCGCGGGCCGTACTGAAAGATGCCCCAATATTAGTACTGGACGAGGCCACCTCCGCGCTCGATAACGAATCGGAGGCAGGAATCCAGGCATCTTTGGAGCGTGCCTCGGCGGGTCGTACCACCCTCGTTATTGCACACCGCCTGTCGACTGTAGAGCGTGCCGACATCATTGTCGTCATGGATGAGGGGCGTATTGTGGCGAGTGGCTCGCACAGCGATTTAATCCGCACTGACGGGCTGTATGCAGATCTGTATCGGCAAGGCTTTGCAGCCTCATGACCACTTTGCGTGGTGCGGTGGAAAGGGGCCTTAACGCAATTTGGTACGGCAACAGTGTCCTATCTTGGTGTCTGCTACCGCTCTCGTTGCTCGTTCGATTTGAAGTCAAGCGCCGCCGTGATCAAGCGCCGCTGAAGGGGGCAACGCCTGACGGTGTCATGGTCATCGTCATTGGTGGAGTGACCGTCGGGGGAACCGGCAAAACGCCGGTGTTGATCGCATTGGGCCGTTGGTTACGTGATTACGGTTATCGAGTGGGCGTCGTCAGTAGAGGGTATCGTAGTCAAGCGCTTGGTGAGGCCCGTCAGGTGGCCCCAAATGACGACTCTGCATCCGTGGGTGACGAGCCGCTGCTGATCAGCCGGGAGCTGGAGGTACCGGTTGTGGTAGGGCGCGATCGGCTTCAGGCCCTCCATACGCTCATGCAACATAACGCGATTGACATTGTGCTGTCGGATGATGGATTACAGCACTATCAGCTGCCAAGAGACCTAGAGATTGTGGTGCTCGATGGGCAGAGAGGCTTGGGTAACGGTCGACTGTTGCCAGCAGGTCCACTGCGGGAGCCTCGAGAGCGGCTGGCAGAAGTCGACTGGGTGCTGGAACGCAATAGTGACGATCCCAATACCGGTTTTGAGTACCAGGTGAGCGGTGCGCGTCACCTCGCGTCTGGCCGCTCCGTCGTGTGGTCAGATTGTTTGTCCCAGTGGGGTGATCAAACGCTCACGGCAATGACTGCGCTGGGGCAGCCTGAACAATTTTTTCAGATGCTCATAACGCAGGGATTAACGGTGGAAACGGTGTCATTGCCCGACCATGACGTCATCATGCCGCAGCACTTTACGGGCATTGCGACAGAGACCGTCTTGATTACCGAGAAGGATGCGATAAAGCTCAGTGGGTCGATCGATAGTAGACTGTGGGTGGTAGAGATCGAGGTGCAGCTGCCCGCCTCGTTACTGGCAGAATTACACGATAAATTGCCGACGCTGGCGCAGGCCTAGGATCCTTATGTTCACAGTTGTTATTCCGGCTCGATATGGCTCGACTCGACTACCGGGTAAGGCATTGCTGCGCATTAAGGGTAAACCGATGATTGCGTGGGTTTGGGAGCAGGCGATGCGCGCTGGTGCGGATCGGGTGTGCATTGCAACCGACGATGCCCGTATTCGTGATGAGATGGTGGGCCGCGGTGCTGAGGTCCAGATGACAAACCCGGCGCATACTTCAGGTACGGACCGATTGGCTGAGGTGGTTCAACAGTTATCACTCACGGATGACACGATTATTGTGAACGTACAGGGGGACGAGCCGCTGATGCCGGTCGCTAATATTCAGCGCGTGGCGGCCATGTTGTCTGAGCAATCCAACGCAGACATGGCGACCTTAATGGAGCCGCTCGCGATTGAAGAAGCCGCTAAAGCATCGGTGGTTAAGGTGGTTGTGAGCGAGACGGGGCGAGCCCTGTACTTTTCGCGTGCCGCTATCCCGAGCCGGCGCGTTGATACCGTAGTGGCTGAGTGTCATCGCCATATTGGCCTGTACGCTTATCGCGCTGAGTTTTTACTGCGCTTTGTGAGTTGGCCTCCGGCGGCAATTGAGCTCAGTGAGTCGCTAGAACAGCTGAGGGCGCTGGCTCATGACGCTCATATTCAGGTGGAACTGGCACCTGAGGCGAGCCCAATTGGGGTGGATACTCAGGAAGACCTCAACGCTATTCGGCAGTTATTAACGGATGGTGAGTGACTCAGTTTTGGAGAGCGGGAATCTTTCGGAACGTAATACGCTTGGGCTAACCGCGCACGCCGATCGTGTTGTGACCATCACCCAGGCGACGCAGCTCGAGCAAGCGCTCACCGATGCTCGATCGTTTGGGCCGATCACCGTGCTTGGCGGTGGGAGCAACGTGGTGATGCATCCCGTGCAACCCGGCACCGTGTTGCTCATGGATATCAAAGGACGCACGCTGCGTGCGGACGATGGGGATCGAGTGGTCCTGCGGGTTGGCGCGGGTGAAAACTGGCATGAATTGGTCCTTTGGTGCCATCACCATGGCTTGCATGGTCTGGCCAATTTAGCGCTCATTCCTGGGTCGGTGGGTGCAGCGCCGATTCAGAATATTGGTGCCTACGGCGTCGAGGTCGCGCAGTGTATTCGTGCCGTGCACGTGATCCATCGTGAGACGTTAGCGACAACCGTACTGCCACCAGAATCTTGCCAATTCCGTTATCGTGACAGCTGCTTTAAGCACGAGGAGGGCGCACAGTGGGTGATTACAGCGGTGGATCTGCAGCTTGATAGAACTGCGCCGGTATGTCTCGAATATCCGGCCTTGAAAGAGCGATTGCAGTCGGCAGATCCCACTCACGACGCAGTCTTGGCTGGCGTGATGTCGCTACGGCAGGAAAAGCTCCCTGATCCAGTCGTTACCCCAAATGTGGGGAGTTTTTTTAAGAACCCGGTGCTGACTCAGGAAGAGGGAGACAGGCTGCGTAAACGAGTATCTGATGTGCCGCTTTTTCCTGGGCGTGAGGGGAGAGTTAAAGTCTCCGCCGCGTGGCTGATTGACCGATTAGGCTGGCGAGGTGTGGAAAAGCAGGGCGTGAAAGTGTCAGAAGCGCATGCGCTGGTGTTAGTTGGCTGCGGCGCGCAAACGGCAGGGCCGTGGATGAGCTTGGCGGCCGATATCGTCGCCAGTGTCGAAGGCGCTTTCGGTCTGACCCTAGAAATGGAGCCGCGGGTGCTGGGTCTCCCCGAGGTCGTCGCGTCCTGATGGGTGATTTTGACGCTGAGTCTTACCTCACACAGCTGACCTCACGGCCTGGGGTTTACCAAATGTACGATCGCGAGGGGGGGCTGCTCTACGTTGGCAAGGCTAAAAATCTGAAAAGTCGTGTGACGAGCTACTTTCGTCCGTCGGGTTTGTCGAAGAAAACGATGGCGCTGGTCGCCAAGATCGCCAATATCGAGGTCACCGTCACCAGTACCGAGCGAGATGCGTTACTGCTAGAGCACAACCTCATCAAGCAGCATCGCCCGCCTTACAACATCTTGTTGAAAGACGATAAGTCGTATCCTTATATCTACCTGTCTTCAGATGATCGTTGGCCGAGATTGAGTTTTCATCGCGGCGCCAAGCGGCGCAAGGGTACCTACTTTGGGCCTTATCCGAGCTCTGGTGCAGTGCGATCAACATTGCATCTTATGCAGAAGGTATTCAAGGTGCGTCAGTGTCGCGATAGCTACTTTCGAAATCGCTCTCGTCCCTGTTTGCAGTACCAGATTGGCCGCTGCTCAGGGCCCTGTGTCGGGCTGGTGTCTGATCAGGATTACCAAGAGCAGATCGACAAATCGACCCTATTTCTGAATGGCCAATCACATGAATTGATGTCGCGCTTGGCAGACGAAATGGAGACTGCCGCGGCCGCTTTGGCGTACGAGGACGCGGCGGATTTACGCGACCAAATCACCCAGTTGCAAACGGTCCAGTCGACTCAGAGTATCGAGGGCACACGGGGTGATTTAGATCTGATGGCGGTTTTTACAGAGCATGGCCACGCCTGTATACAAGTCCTCTTCGTTCGTGAGGCGAGGGTACTGGGGAGCCGCAGTTACTATCCCAAAATCCGACTCGATGAGGCTCCCGCGGCTATATTGGAGGCTTTCTTGCCTCAGTTTTATCTATCTAGTCAGCAACAAATTCCTCAGGAAATTGTGCTGAGTGATCGCATTGGTGACCAAAGTTTGCTGGAAGAGACGCTGGCAGTCGACTCTGGTCGCAAGGTGTCGATAAAGCATAGCGTTCGCGATGCGCGAGCACGCTGGTTACAGATGGCCGCACAAACGGCGCAAACGAATTTGCGATCGTTTTTAGCGGGAAAGCAAACGATGGCAGGTCGACTGGAGTCGTTGCGAAGAGCGCTAGACCTGGAGAGTATCCCCGTGCGGATGGAGTGTTTTGATATCAGCCATAGCTCAGGTGAGGCGACGGTCGCGTCCTGTGTCGTATTCGATGGCAATGGCGCGCGTAAAGCGGATTATCGTAAGTTCAATATCGAAGATATTGCAGGTGGTGATGACTATGCTGCCATGCAACAGGCGCTAGAACGACGCTACAAGCGGTTGGCGAGAGGAGAGGGTCAACTGCCCGATATCTTATTTATCGACGGTGGGAAAGGGCAGGTCAGTCAAGCTCGGCAAGTCTTGGCGACTTATGACATTAGTAGCGTGAAAGTGATCGGTGTGGCTAAGGGAACGACACGAAAAGCGGGTTTCGAGACGCTCATCGATGCCGACTCTGGCACGGAGATGCGCCTGCGGGGTGATCACCCTGGTTTACACCTAATACAGCAGATTCGGGATGAGGCGCATCGCTTTGCAATCAGCGGTCACCGCGGTCGCCGCGCGAAAGCGAGGAAGCAGTCGATCCTAGAGGAGATTCCGGGAGTCGGTGCTCAGCGGAGGCGTGATCTGCTGCGTCATTTTGGCAGCGCCAAAGCTATACAGAACGCAGGTGTTGAGGAATTGGCAAAAATTAAAGGGATCAGCGCGACCATTGCACGTACCATCTACGAGCACCTGCATACGGTCAACGATTGACCCACACGAGTGCGGTGCTCTGTGCGAGAATCACAGTGCGTGAGGGGAGTAATGTGTGCCACTGAATTTACCCAATTTGCTGACAGCCCTGAGAGTATTGGCGATACCGCTGATGGTCGTTTTCTATTATCTACCTCAACCGATATCGACGGTGGGGGCAGCGTTGGTATTCATCGTGGCAAGTATCACCGATTGGCTCGATGGTTGGGTCGCGCGCAAAATGAATCAGACCTCTGAGTTTGGTGCATTTCTCGACCCTGTTGCTGACAAGCTACTGGTGGCGGTTGCATTAATTTTGCTGCTACACCGAATGGACAATGCCTTTATTACCTTAGCGGCAATGGTTGTGATTGGTCGCGAAATAGTGGTGAGCGCATTGCGGGAGTGGATGGCGCAGGCGGGCAATCGGGCATCGGTAGCGGTCACGTCGCTGGCGAAGCTGAAGACCGGCTTTCAAATGACGGCCATCCCGATCTTACTGTGGTATCCCTCTGAGCCAGCGGGCGAGTATTTTCGTTTGCTCGGCCTCGTACTATTGGGAATCGCGGTTGTGCTGACGCTGTGGTCGATGGCGGTTTACTTCAAGGTGTTTTTAGCCAGTCTCAAAAGCGAGGGGCCTGAGCCTAAAGGCTAGCCGGTTGACGCGTTGCCCGAATCGATGCGGTGATGTGATCAGCTCAGGCCGCCGTATCGCCTGCGATGGTCATTGCTGTGTCATATTTCACTTCTTCCATCGACAGTAGCGCAGTGACCTTAAAAATCTTCACGTCCGCAATAAGGCCCTGATAAAACTGGTCGTAGGCTTTGGCGTCGGCGACTCTGACTTTGAGGATATAGTCGACATCACCGGCTAGGCGATGCGCCTCCATCACCTCGGTGCGGCTGCGCACCGCGCTGAGGAACTGTTGTTGCCAAGCGGCATCGTGTTCACTGGTCTGTATCAGCACGAAGAAACAGGCCGCTAAACCGAGTGCGTCAGGGTCACATAGGGCCACCTCATGGCGAATGACACCTTGCTGCTTCAGTTTTTTCACCCGATTCCATACGGGTGTCTTGCTAGATCCTGTTCTTGCGGCGAGCTGTTCTAACGACAGCGTGCAGTCACGTTGTAATAACGTGATGAGGACTTTATCGATGTAATCAAGCTTCATTCGAGTTCCTTGGAGAAAAAGAAGAAAATATACTATTTTATAGCTCTATATAGAAATATTTTTCTGTTAATTCGGTTATAAAACCATGATTTAAAAATATTTTCGTTATATAGCGAGCGTTGTTAGGCTGTCGCCCTATGAACTACCTCCCTATCTTTGTGTCGACGCGCAGTTGCCGGGCGATTGTCGTTGGCGGCGGTTTGCTCGCCGAAGCAAAATGCCGCGCTTTGTTGAAAACTTCAGCCGAAGTCGTTTTGTTCTGTGAGGCGCCTACGTCTGTCATGTTGCAGTGGCGAGATGAGTGCCGATTGCAATTAGAGACGAGGGCTTGCCTTTTTTCCGACCTGCAGACGGCTCGCTTGGTTTACGCCGCTAGCGAATGCGACCACGACAATACGCGGATTGCGCAGCTGTCGAATGAAGCGGGCGTTTGGGTCAATGTGGTTGACTGCCCTGATGCCTGTGATTTCATCACGCCGGCGATCGTCGATCGCGATCCGGTTGTGGTCGCTATCGGCACTGAAGGCACTGCGCCGGTGTTGGCGCAACAAATCAAGCTAGATGTCGAATCGATGCTACCCATCCATCTAGGCGTGCTGGCTCGAGCCGCCCAGCAATTTCGTCACCGTGCAAGGCAGTTGTTACCGGGTTTGCCGCGTAGACGTTTTTGGGCTGATTTTTTTCAGCGCTCGAGCCAACAGTCAGATCTGTCACCCACCGCCTTAGAGGGCACGCTGTCCACGTTGTTAGCACAGCATCAACAGTGGGCCGCGCCCGAGGGCAAGGTGATATTTGTCGGGGCAGGCCCGGGCGACCCCGATTTGCTGACCGTCAAGGCGCGCAGGATGATACAAGAAGCCGACGTGATCGTTTATGACCGTTTGGTGGGCGATCACATTCTGGATCTTGCTAGAAAAGAAGCGAAATTTATCAATGCGGGAAAGAAAGGCTTTGGCTTATCGATGCCTCAGACGGATATCAGCGCGCACTTACTGCGCGAGGCGTCGCAGGGTCAGGTAGTGGTGCGGCTCAAAGGGGGCGATCCTGGCATGTTTGGCCGGCTGGATGAGGAGTTAACTGCGCTTACCGCAGCCGGGGTCACAACAGAGATTATTCCCGGTGTCACCGCTGCAGCGGCAGCCGCCGCCACGCTACAGGTGTCTTTGACTCAACGAGGCAGGAACACACGCGTCACCTTTTTGACGGCGCACGATGCCAAAGGGTATGCGGAGCACGATTGGCAGCAGTTGGTCGATACGGAGCAAACACTGGCCGTCTATATGGGTCGAAAGACGGCGGCGTTTTTACAGGGACGGTTATTGATGCACGGTGCAAATAGGCTGACACCGGTTACCTGCATTGAAAATGTTTCCCGTCGTGATCAGCGCGCTTTTGTGAGCCAATTGGATGGGTTCGTCGAGGCACTCGGTGAGCAGCGCTTCGAGGGGCCTCTGATGATTTTGGTCGGAATCGCAGGTGCCGTGGGCGCCCGCGACCTGCGTGAGCACGCTGATTCAGTCGGCACGCTGGAGCGAGAGCAGCATGGCTCGTATTAAACCACCCGTTGTTATCACGGCGAACCGTCTCACGACCGGCGAGGTGGTGTTTTGGGGAAGCGAACAGCGGTGGGTGAAGAAGCTATCGGACGCATTACCGTTTCACAGCATTGATGTAGCGTCCGAAACGGCAAAAACCATTGACGATGAGTTAGTGGTACTGGGTGTCTACTTGGTCGCGATCGCTGCGTCCATCGGGACGCATCAGCCCACTCATTACAGAGAATCAATACGAGCAACGGCGATTGCGCCTTACGCGATCGCGGGTAACGACGGAGTCACTGATGTACCGCTATAACATTTGTCATCGCCTGACCACGGGAGAGCTGCTTTACCTCGGTAAGCAACAGCAATGGGTCAATGATATGACTCAAGCGATTACGCTTCATGGGTCTGGCGCGGAAGGGCAACGAATTGATGAAGGGTTGGGCACAGGCGGAGTGTTGGGGGTGTTTTTGGTGCCTCTGCGTCAGACGTCCGGGCAGGCCCCCACGACGTTTTCTGTGATATCGAAACAAAGCGAGCAAGCGTGCGATCATGATGTCAGTGTGGCAAGGCGAGCCTGATGTACCGCTATAACGCCTTTGATGAGGGTTTTGTGAAAGAGCGGGTGGCTCAGTATCGGGATCAGGTAGAGCGACGACTCTCCGGCGCGTTGACGGAGGACGAGTTCAAGCCGTTACGGTTGATGAATGGCGTGTATCTCCAGCTACACGCTTATATGCTCAGAGTGGCGATACCCTATGGCACGTTATCGAGTCGGCAAATGCGGGTGTT
This sequence comes from Halieaceae bacterium, assembly GCA_018666055.1. Classification (GTDB taxonomy): domain Bacteria; phylum Pseudomonadota; class Gammaproteobacteria; order Pseudomonadales; family Halieaceae; genus Luminiphilus. The sequence goes on from JABJAS010000125.1 coordinate 10,414, forward strand.
G
>JABJAS010000126.1 GCA_018666055.1 Halieaceae bacterium
CTCGCGATAATCCTTAATGTCTTCACCGCGCGCCACCAACTGACTCGGTAACGCGGTATTGCCAAAATCATAAACCGCATCCATCGCAAGCGGCTCCAGCACCATCTCGGCTAACTCCAGCAATGTCTCGTAAAACGGTGAACCAGCGGGGCCCGGCTGATAACCAATGCGCTCGGCAGCCGACACCATGCCAGCGCGATTCCCTGCTACAGTGGCTTTGAGTAGATCCCGATAAGCGCCAGTAAATGCCGCCTTAAAGCGCCTTGAGGCGCCAAAGTCCAGCAGGATGACCTGCCCCGTTTCGGAATCGTAGCGGTAGTTGGCAAAATTGGGATCCGTTTGCACTAAGCGTAACTCAAACATCTCGACCAGCAATAATTCAAAGAGCAATGACCACACTCGATCACGCTCGTCTTGATCCTGATGTATCACGTCCTCTATGGGTACTCCCGGAACGTAGGTCATACCCAGCACGCGCGAAGTGCTCAGAGAGGGAATCACGCGCGGCAGCAGAAAACGTTCATCGTCGCCGAGTGCCCTAACAAATGCGTTGAGGTATCGGGCCTCCTGTTCGTAGTCGGCCTCCTCGCGCAACTGCGCCTTTACCTCAGCCAGCATGGGCGTAATGTCCATATGCTTCGGCAGTAAACCAGAGACCCGCAAGAGCGTGGCGAGGTTATCTACATCGGAGTCGATACTTTCTCGAACACCAGGATATTGCACCTTCAGCACGGCAGCGCGGCCATCTCGCGTGGTCAACCGGTGCACCTGCCCAATCGAAGCAGCTGCAAATGGCTTTTGCTCAAAGTGCTTTAACTTTTTGACATAGTCTGCGCCAAAGGCATCACTTAACACCTCGTCGAGCTGACGATCGGGCATGGTATAGGCCGCGTCGCGCAGCGTCGCCAGAATGTCAGCGAGCTCACGGGGTAAGAAATCGCCGGTATCCATCGAAAAAATCTGCCCCAACTTCATGGCGGCACCGCGCATCTCAGCGAGCCGCTGGGTCAGCCTTGAGGCATTAGCGGGTGTTAACAGAAGATCTCGTGCTTTCGGACGCCGGCCCGAAGCCACCTGCTTGACGCCCTCGGCTAGCATACTGCCCGCCACCCCGCTCGCAAGACGCGCAAACTTGCCAAAGCGCCGTGCACGACCTCTGGGTACCGCTTGGCTCTCACTGGTCATTCAATCCGCCTTCCTTTTTGCTTGGCTTTGAGCGGTTTAGGCGCGTAGGCCTCTAGAAAAGGCGCCGCGATCTCCTCCCCATTAAATTCGGCGTCCAGTACGGAAATAAAAGTGAACACCCCCGTGAGTTTTCGCGCCACCATCGCAAAGTCGCCACTGGGAATAGCAAACTGCCGACTCGTCATCGACCGGGCCACATGACGTCCCGTCCGATTAATCAGCTCAGAACGGCCCCAGCAATATTCGCCGCGCCGATTGAGATGCTCGGCCGGCAACTGATCAGCTGCTCGCAGGGGCTCAAGTAAATTGATCACAAAGGTTTTAAAGGTTTCTTGCGCATGGCTCTCAGCGTCGGGTGGCAGGCAACCGAGGCGCGTTAAGGCATCGAGTAAAAGGGCATCATCTTTTTGCAAGCCCGCCACAATCGTTTCGCACAGTGCGCTGCGTACCGCATCATCCAGCGCCATGACCGAACCAAAATCGAGCAAGGTCAGTTCATCCCCGCTGTCACTGATCAAGTAATTGCCAAAGTTCGGATCGGTCTGCACCAGCCCAAGGTCAAACACCTCGATAAAAAATAGCTGCAGCATCAAACGCCCAAGCGCATTTCGCGTGCTTTGGGATAGCGCTGCTACCGCTGGCGATCCCGCTCGATGACCCTCAACGTAGTCGAGCGTTAACACTTGAGGTCCGCAGTAGTCTTTCCAGAACTGTGGCACTGTGAGTGCCACCTCGGTTTCGGTCAGATGAGGGTGATGATCTAGCGAGTTAGCGAAGGTCCGCGCCATGGCCTGCTCTCGCGGGTAGTCTATTTCGGCGTGAAGTTGCTCGTGAAGTGTCGTAAGCCAACTATCGAAATCTCGGCTCGCGGGTATCCAGCGGGCCAGCCGTAGCATGCGCACTACCGCGTTAAAGTCGTCATCAAGCACCTCAGCGAGTTCAGGATATTGCGCCTTGAGCACCACTTCGTGACCAGTCGATTTAATACGTGCTCGATGGACCTGCGCTAACGAGGCCGCTGCCAAGGCCTCGGTCTCGATGTCGAGATCATCAAATTGTTCCCCTAATGCCGCGCGAAAATGGGGTCCCATGTCTGCCCAGGGCAGCGCCTCGGTCTCAGCCTCGAGCTCATGCAACGCACGGGTCAGTGGCGTCGGCAAAAAGTGCTCCCCAAGCAGCGCAAAAAGCTGCCCGATTTTGACGTAGCTTCCCTTGAGCTTGCCAAGCTCTTGCGCAAAACGGCGGGCTTCTCGGTCGAGCCGAGCGTCGTCCCCCGCCTCTTCACCCCGCAGGCGCTTGAGCGCCCCGTCAATGGCAAACACGCCACCCGCTCGTGCACCCGCAAGCGACACGCTCAGGGCACGGCTCAGTGCACCGCGACGAATAGTATGGTTTTTGGGCATGTCGGTGATACGCGACACGACTGAGAGCAGACTACCCTTTGCCGTAAATCCACCGGGCCAGCTCCACTGCCAGCATCGGCGAAAGTGTCAGATTACCGATCTGAGCTCAGAGGGCGCACAAAATGGCTCAATTTGGCAGCGACTGCTGCCGCCTGAACAACGATTTGAGTTGCCCATAAAGAGGTTGGTAGAGCTGATCATAAATCGCGTGGTAGGTCGGCACGGCGTCGGGGTTGGGATGAATCCGTGTGGGCGTGCCGACCATATTCTCGGCCGCCGCTTCGATCGACGGGTGCCATCCCATTGCTGCGGCACCAATCATTGCCGCTCCGCGACCACTGGCCTCGCAATCGTCGAATCGCTCCACCGGCAGATTCAGAACATCGGCAATGATTTGCGCCACATAATCACTTTGCGCACCGCCACCAGAAAGCCGAATACACGTCATCAGAGTTTTGGTTCGTCGCTCAGTGCGTTCTCTGCCCGACCGCAGAGCGAAAGCCAAGCCTTCGATCAGAGCGCGATAAATATGAGCGCGGGTGTGAAAATCTTGAAAGCCAATAATACTGCCTCGACCCTCGGGCCCCGTTTCACCGAGTACCGGATTCCAAAACGGTTGCAATATTAAGCCCCCAGCACCGGGCTCGGTTTGTGCGAGTAATTCGTCGAGCAAAATCTCAGGTGCCACCTGCTCGCGGTCGGCCCGCTGTCTTTCTTCTGCGCCAAACTGCGCTAGGAACCAGCTCACCATCCAAAACCCACGGAACACCTGTATCTCGGTATTAAACTGGCCCGGTATCGCGGCGGGGTAAGCGGGCATAAAGGGTACCACCTCGACGTAGCGAGCCCGTGAGGTATTGATGGTTGCCGTTGTGCCACACGACACACTCGCCACTGATTCAGCCAGCGCACCCACACCTAACACCTCGCAGGCCTTATCAGCCGCTCCGGCTATCACCGGCAGGCCCACAGGTAAGCCCGTCTCTTGCGCGGCCTCCTTGGTCACCGCGCCAAGCTGAGTTCCCACCGGCTGTAGCTTGGGCAAGGTGGCTCTGTCGACCGCCAGACTGTGCCATTTCCAATCTGAGGCGGCACACCAATCATGCTGCTTAAAGTCAAAGGGCAAATAACCCACTTGACTGCCAATGCTGTCCAGCACGTCACCGGTGAGGCGAAAGTTAAGATAGCCCGATAACAATAAGTAATGTGCGGTGTTCGCCAACAGATCCGGTTGCTGCTGCTCCAGCCAGTTTGCCTCCGCCTCCCCCTCAAAGTTGTCCACCACGTCGCGAATACGGAGCATCCCAAAGATCAGTCGCCAGAACCAGGGAAGCTTCTTTCGCAGCGCGGCTCGCCGCTGATCGGTCCAGATGATCGCCGGGCGCAGGGGCTGAAGATTGTTATCCAGATTGATGATCGTCGCCCGCTGGGTCGTCACGACCACTGCCGCTATCTCGGTGGGCTGAATACCCTGAGTCCACAGCCCTTGGCAACTTGCGGTGAGTAGGCGCCAGAGCCCTTCGACATCGTGTTCTGTCCATCCGGGTTGCGGATGTTGGTAGTCCTCAATTGGCAGTTGGCACTTCGCCACGCAATCGCCGCTGGCGCGATACGCCAGCGCCCTAACGCTCTGCGTACCAAAATCGATGGCAAGAATCAGTGACGGCGACGATGAGGCGGCAGTCATTGTCTCAACCCCTAATGGTCGCTCTGGGGCGGCAATAGGTTGCCTGGATTCAAAATGCCCTGAGGATCCAACGCGTTTTTAACCGTGCGCAGCAACGACACGCCGCCCTCCCCCAAATCATGATGAAGATAGTCCCGCCGCAACCGCCCAGAACCGTGGTGATGCGCAATCCCGCCGCCAGCCTGCGCTGTCGCCGTCAGTGCACGATCCCAGCTCTCTAAGTAGCGATCACCCATCACCTGAGTATCACCCGGCATACAAGCAAAGGTGAAGTACAAATTAATGCCCGAGCGATACACATGAGAACTGTGAGCAGACGCATTCACGCAGTCCGGTACCGCTTTGAGCGCGGCCACGACGTTGTGATA
>JABJAS010000127.1 GCA_018666055.1 Halieaceae bacterium
CGGCTGTCTTTGAACCAAGTTAGCGCATCAGGCCAACCCGCATTGGCCGATGAGCCCTCGCCATAATCCATGGCCTTAGACCAGCGCCCGTTACGCATCCACTCGAGCACGCTTTGCGGTTGGTTTTGGCACAGGTCAGAGCCCAAACCGATGCGATCAATACCCATGCGGTCTGCTGTCCAGGCCACCATGTCACAAAAATCTTCAAGGGAGCATTGCGGGCCGTTTTTCAAATGGAAAGGGTACAAGGAAAAGCCCAGCAAACCCTGATTATCGGCGATGGCGTCGATGACGGTGTTCGATTTATTACGCAGTGCGGGGTGAAAATGACTGGGGTTGGCGTGGGAGATAATCACAGGCTGCTGTGAATGTTCTATTGCCTCTAGGGTCGAGCGTTCAGCGCTGTGAGACATGTCTATGACCATGCCCACCCGATTCATCTCGCGTACAACTTGTTTGCCGTATCGCGTGAGCCCGCTGTCCTCAGTCTCGTAACAGCCACAGCCAAGCAGGCTTTGGTTGTTGTAGGTCAGCTGCATGATCATGAGGCCCATGCGCCGCATAATTTCAACGAGTCGAATTTCGTCTTCAATCGGCGAACAGTTCTGAGCGCCAAAAATGATGCCAATCTTGCCTTCTTTTTTGGCTCGATGAATGTCTGCCGGCTCGAATACGGGTGTGATCAAATCAGGGAATGTCTCAAAGCGAGCGTTCCATTCGCCCAGCCGTGTCAGGGTATCGCGGGTGGTCTCGTGGTAAGCAACAGTAACGTGGACGGCGTTAAGGCCGCCGGCACGCATTTGCTCAAAAACCTCGCGTGACCACGCTGAGTACTGTAATCCATCAATAACGGTCCAGGCTGGATTCATGTGTCGCTCCCGTTAATTAGGCTTGAATATAGGTGGTCTTAACCGTCGTGTAGAACTCGCGCGCATACTGTCCCTGTTCTCGAGGGCCAAAACTAGAATTTTTGCGCCCCCCGAAGGGCACATGATAATCGGTTCCTGCGGTCGGCAGGTTCACCATGACACAGCCGCTAACTGCGCGTTTCTTGAAGTCCATAGCCAAGGCGAGGGATTGGGTGATGATGCCGGCAGTGAGGCCAAACTCTGTATCGTTGAGTATTTCGAGGGCGTGCTCGTAATCTTTTGCCTTAATGACGCTCGCAATGGGTGCGAATAATTCTTCGCGATTAATGGCCATGGCATTGTCGGTGTCTACAAAAAGCGCCGGTGACATGTAATAGCCGGGTTTATCGAGGCTCAGCCTCTCGCCTCCTTGTGTGAGTTGAGCGCCTTCTGCCACCCCACGTTGAATCCAAGCGAGATTGGCTTCCAACTGCTCTTCCGATGCGATAGGACCCATGTCTACACCATCCTCAAGAGCATGTCCTACTCGGGTTGCCGAGAGTTTTTCTCCCAGCCTCGCTACGAACTCGTCATAAACCTTGGCGTCAACAATTAAACGCGAGGAGGCAGTGCACTTTTGTCCCGTGCCGCTGTAAGCGCCGACGAAAGCAGCATTGACCGCGACTTCTAAATTGGCGTCAGCGGCAACGATTAACGCATTTTTGGAGCCCATTTCCAGTTGGCATTTCACCAAGTTGGCGGCGGTTGCGCTGGCCACTTGGCGCCCAACTGGAAGTGATCCGGTGAAGCTCACTGCGTGAATTTGGTCGCTATTGATGAGTGTATTACCGACTTGGCTGCCGCTGCCCATGAGTAAGTTAAAAGCGCCTGAGGGGAGAGCGGCTTGCCGGGCAATGATCTCAGTCAGTGCCCAAGCACTGGCGGGGACGAGATTGGCGGGCTTGAGAATCACGGAGTTACCAAAGGCAAGGGCCGGCGCAATTTTCCAGACGGCGGTTGCCATTGGGAAATTCCATGGGCTGATGACCACCACCACACCAACAGGTTCTCGGCGAGTTTCTATTTCGATGCCAGGTCGAACAGATTCGGCGCGATCATCGATTTGACGATGAACCTCCGCGGCGTAGTAGTGAAAAAATTGACCCGAACGATAAACTTCACCGACACCCTCAGCTCGGGTTTTACCCTCTTCTCGGGCCAATAATTCTCCCAGTTCTGCGCTACGCGCTATCAGCTCATCACCGATCGCCATAAGGACTTGGTAGCGAGTTTCTAGAGGAGACTGTCCCCATTGGGCTACCGCTCTGTTAGCGGCGTTAATGGCCTCTTTAACCTGCTCGGTATTGGCCTGAGCGTAATGCCCAATGACATCATCGGTGTCGGATGGGTTTCGGTTGGCAATGGCTTCAGGGGTGTTCACCCAGTTACCGTCAATATAAAGGGCGTGCTGGTCTGACATGATGAACTCCCGAACTGTGGAAAGAAACGATGGCGATTGCTACAGGCTAGCGGCTTGTGTTAATTAAGGAAAATTAATAAATTCAATAAAAATATAAATAATACTTATGGCTTGCCGGGGTGGCGCATGAACAAAGGTTTAAAGCTGCAGCAGCTGCGATACGTTTTAGCCGTTTTGGATGAGGGCGGATTCAAGGCTGCGGCTAAGCACCTCCATCGAACGCAGCCTGCACTGTCTTTGGGGATTCGGGAG
>JABJAS010000128.1 GCA_018666055.1 Halieaceae bacterium
GTCACGATCAACGCGGTGCACTACTGCGTGAAGTCCAGGGGCGTGCAGGACGGCAACAGTCATACACGAACCACCTCATTGGGCGGCGTGTTTAAGTCAGACCCCGCATCACGGGCCGAGTTCTTAAACCAATAAGCCAGCGCTGAGCGCGTCATGAACTGCCATGGCGCGCGCCCATCAGTCGAGCACATGTAAGCGAGAGCGGAACAGGGGTGACACGATCGCGGTCCCAACCGCCGCGCGCTCACACTGTCTCTTCAGCCGTGGCGCCCTCGCTAGCACCCTCAAGAAACGAGACGACCTTAGTGGCAATGATCTCGGCCCCCTCTTCCATATGCGTATGGTGTTTGCCCGGCACGCGTTGCACACTGCACTCTGATAAATGAGAAATTGCCTGCAGAGACCCGTCCAGTCCAGCTCTCAACCGCAGCCCCTCCTCTGCCACTAAAACCAAGGTCTTAACCGACAGACCCGCGTAGAAAGCGGCAATCATGCCGGCAGTCAGTTTTACCGCAGAAGCGTGATTCAGGCGGGGATCATGGGTGAGCTCGAATCCATTGTCATGCGGTCGGAGTGCCCTGGGCGCCAGCAGCTTCGCACTGCTTTCCGAAAAACCCAGCGCCACTCTTGCGCTGATAAAACCTGCTACCTCCGTGAAATGACGTCGCCGGCGCGTTCTCGCCGCCTCACGATCCCTCTGAGCCTGAACAAATTGCTGCGGCGCTGCTGACTCCTCGGCGGGTGTGGGAAGCATGCCATCAAGCAGCACCAAATGAGAACATCGCGCCCCCAGTGCAGCGGCCAAGAGCACAGCAATCGCTGCTCCGCGGCTATGCCCCATCACTACCACAGCGTCTTCATCGAGCTGCTCCACTATCCCCAATAGCTGAGGCACATCATCCCAGATGTGATAAGTCGCGTCTTGAGAACGATGGTCAGTGTGCCCCTGCCCCGACAGATCCAATGCCAATAACCTGAATTGAGCGAGATAAGGCGCAATCACCGAGAACGACAGGGCATTATCTAACCAGCCATGAAGCGCAATAATGAGCGGCCCCGCGGGATTACCCCACTCGATACCTCGATAAGTCAGGCCATCGACCACAAAGGCACGCTCTCGCCCCGAATCACTCATAGCAACCCCCTCGGGGTGACGATCGATGACGAAGCACCGTCGCACCACCCCTCTCTAAACTCAACACTTCAAGCGTTGCATAACCGCTTGGTGCCAAGGGTGGCAACGTGTCATTGTCACTCCACACTGCGATGGCTTGCGAAACAAAAGGCTCATGCGAGACCAAAAGGACGTGAGTGGCGTCAATGGCCTGCCAGATCTTATTGGCAAGATCGGCTCCGGGTGCCAGCAACTGATCTGGAACGCAAGACACGGGGCGCAATACGCCATGGAGTATGGCAGCCGTCTGCGACGTCCTCGTCAGTGGACTATGACGCAACTGCTCCACCCCAGGGTGTCCTGACTGCGAAAGCCATCGCGTAAAAGCCTCTGCGGCAGCGGCCACTGCAAAGCGCCCGCGCTCGGTCAGCTCACGCTCGGCATCTCGAGGCGCGGGACCTGCCTCTCCGTGTCGCCAAATCGTCAGCAACACCTCAGGCGTCGCTCATCTCCACCAGCAACTTATTCAGTCGAGCAACATAGCTCGCCGGATCCTCGAGCGCCGATCCTTCAGCCAAAAATGCTTGATCCAGCAGGATTTGCGCCAGATCTGCAAAACGATCCTCGTCCGCCTCCTGATCTAATCGTTGCAACAGTGGATGCTCAACATTGATCTCCATAGTCGGCTTGCTCTCAGGCATTGCCTGTCCTGCAGCCTCCATCATACGGCGCATTTGCGCACCCATCTCGTGCTCTGCCACGGTCAAACACGCAGGAGAGGCCGTCAAGCGAACCGTGGGGCGCACTGCCGCTACCCGTTCTGTCAGCACTGCTTGCATCCGCTCAATCAGTGACTCGCTCGCTTTCTCAGCCGCCTCCAGAGCCTCCTTGGATTTTTCATCATCGGCGGAATCGTCCCACTCTCCCTTAGCACAATCCTTAAATGGCTTACCGTCGTATTCGCCGAGATGGCTCATCAACCACTCATCAACCCGATCCGACAGCAATAACACTTCGACACCCTGCTGCCTCAATGACTCGATATGGGGACTGTTCTTCGCCGTGACGTGATTTTCTGCCACGACGTAATAAATAGACTGCTGATCGTCTGACATCGCCTCCACATACTGCTTCAAGGACACCCGCTGCAGTGCCTCGTCATCGCGCGTCGTCGCAAAGCGCAGCAGCTCTGCCACCTTTTTGCGATTGCCGAAGTCCTCTGCAGGCCCCTCTTTCAGTACAACACCGAAAGTATCCCAAAAACGCTCAAAGTCCTCTGGCGATTTAGCGGCCATCTTGCTGATCATATCGAGCACGCGCTTGGTGAGCGCACCACGGATCGAGTCGACCTGCTGATTTTGTTGCAACAGCTCTCTGGAGACGTTGAGAGGAAGATCGTTTGAGTCGAGCACGCCTTTCACAAAGCGCAAATACATCGGCAGAAACTGTTCCGCTTCGTCCATGATAAAGGTGCGCTGGACGTAGAGCTTGAGTCCTCTGGCCCCCTCCCTTTGCCATAAATCAAACGGGGCACGCTGAGGCACGTACAGCAGTGAGGTGTACTCAAGCTTGCCCTCGACCGCATTATGGCTCCAAGTCAACGCTTCTTCGAAGTCGTGAGATATATGCTTATAAAACGCCTGATACTCCTCATCGCTGACTTCGGAACGACTCCGAGTCCAGAGCGCCTTGGCCTCGTTAATGGCTTCCCAAGCGGGCTCAGAACTGGCCTCGTCATCGCTACTGTCACTGTCATCTTCGGTCTCCGTGACTGCCGCGGGCATCATCACGGGCACTGAGATGTGGTCCGAATACTTCTTAATCACCGAGCGCACTCGCCAACCATCGGCAAACTCATCTGCATCAGACTTTAGGTGCAGCACCACCGTAGTCCCCGCAGCCTCACGCTCAGCCTCAGAAATGGTGAACTCATCCTCACCCGCAGACTCCCAACGGGTCGCCGTGTCACTCCCCGCCTTGCGGGTCACCACCTCTACTCGATCGGCAACAATGAATGACGAGTAAAAACCCACGCCAAATTGGCCAATCAACTGGCTGTCCTGTTTTTGATCCCCACTGAGCTGCTCCATAAAGGCGGCAGTACCGGACTTAGCGATCGTTCCTAAATTATCGATCACTTCTTCTCGGGTCATCCCAATGCCATTGTCGTCAATGGTAATGGTTTTCGCTTCCGCATCAGTCGCGACTCGAATGCGATACTCCGCTGTCAGGCCGGCCAACTCTGGGTCACTGATCACCGCAAATCGGTGCTTATCAATAGCATCTGATGAATTAGAGATCAGCTCTCTCAAAAATATTTCGCGATTGGAATACAAGGAATGAATCATGAGTTGAAGCAACCGCTTCGCCTCAGTTTGAAATCCCATTGTTTGAGTTGCTTCTGCGGTCATAGCTCGTCTCGTCTCACTAGGTTAAGTCGAATAGATGGGGGCCTTAATAGTAATTTCAAGCGGGAAACACTGCCTTTCAACCATAAAAAAGCCCGCCAAAGCGGGCTTTAATAGTATCGGCGGGCTTACCAACCGGTAATCTCGGTCAGTGCGGCGCCGATATCGGCCAAAGAGCGAACCGTTTTAACGCCCGCGCCTTCAAGGGCTGCGAATTTTTCGTCTGCCGTGCCTTTTCCACCAGAGATGATCGCTCCGGCATGGCCCA
>JABJAS010000129.1 GCA_018666055.1 Halieaceae bacterium
CATTTCTGTTCAACTGCGCAACTTGAAAGGCGTCGATGAAATGCGCCATCGGCTTCAATCTGGCGACGGACCCACTGACGTCGGAGACCTCATTACTGGCTTTATCGAGAGTTCGATCAACCGCTTATCCCCCGTTGTAGATGACTTGATCGACGGTATCGACGTGGTTGAGGACTGCATTCTGCAAATGGAAATTGAGGGTCTTCGCGACATCATCGTTTCCATGCGGCGAAAATCGATTATCTTCCATCGATTTTTGATGCCTCAACAGAAGCTGATCGGGCAGCTGATCGAAACTAAATTTGCTTGGCTCACAGCCGAACACAGGCGACGACTGATCGAAGCTCAAAACCACGTCATTCGATTCGTTGAAGAACTGCAGGCGGTTAAGGATCGCGCTCAAGCTGTGCAAGATGAAATCGCCAATATTCTGAGTGCGCGGCTCAATCGTACTACGTATCTCTTTTCGCTCATCGCGGCGATTTTCTTACCGCTGAGTTTCTTGACCGGACTGCTAGGTATTAACGTTGCGGGTATTCCGGGCAGTAGCGACCCCAATGCTTTCCTGCTGGTGTGTGGCATCTTGGTCGCTGTCGTGTTGGTTCAAATCGCCATTTTTAAGAAGTTAAGTTGGTTTTAACCCCGATCTCAATAACCGACCCCGGTGACGGAGGTATCTACCGCACAGCCGCCGCTATCACGCCACCACCGACGGGGCTTGATGGACGAGTACCAGTGTTAATCGAGTGGTTTCGCAAGACACGACATCATTAAAAATAAGTCGGTAAACTGTGAACCGAAATATGCGCCCATTAGACAGTACTCATAGGGGAACCGACCGTCATGCCAGACTCAACCCGGTTTAAACCTTGGCTCATCGCGGCCATGACATTATTGAGCGTACTCGGGCTTATTGTCTTTACGCCCTGGTTTGTCGGCGAAGTAAGAGGGTCTGCGACCTCATCAGATTTTGAGGCGAGCTACCCGTTGACGTTTCCCAGCGATTTTGACTGGGGTGTGGCGGTCGCTGCGCAACACGTCGAGCATCAGCAGCCGAGTGACTGGACCGCATTCGAACGGCGGGTCATTAAAGAAGGTAAAACAGGCACCGGTAACCAGCCCGGTCAGGCTAAACCGGGACATATTCGCAATCTCGATAGTGTTTCGGAGGAGGTCCGCTTCAAAAAAGTCGACTTTGATAATCGTTATGACAGTGACTTTGAAGCATTGGCCGAATTAGGCCTCAATAGCTACCGATTCAGCCTCTCGTGGGCCAGATTGTTTCCGCGCGCTGACATGACTGAGCCTGACCCTGCGGGTATTACGTTTTACCGCGAAGTCATCGCCGCCGCCAAAAAAAATGGCCTTAAGCCGCATGTCTCTCTGTTTCATTTTTCGACACCAGAATGGTTCTGGGAGGAGCAAGGCGCACAGCGGGGCTGGGAGAGAAAGGACGCGTTACAGCACTGGAATCGCTACGTCACCGCGGTATCTGAACTGCTGGGCCCTGAGATCAGTCACTGGTGCACCCTCAATGAGCCAATGGTTTACGTCCTGTGGGGCTACTTAGAGGGAATCTTCCCGCCGTTAGAGCAAAGGGCTAATCCTGAAGCCACCGCTCCCGTCGTGGCTCGCCTGCTCGAGGCGCATGCCAGTGCGTACCAAATACTGCATCGCGATGCAGCGCTACGTAACCAGATGATTAAGGTCGGACTCACACAACACACTCGCGCCTTCGAACCGTGGCGCAATTGGCACCTATTCGATCGCCTGGCAGCAGGCTTCATCAAGCAGGCATTTATTTGGGATATTTTTGATGCCATCGAGAGCGGCACCTATACCATGGCAGATAGCGAATACCAGCGCACTATCGATGGCCTCCAAGGCACGCAAGACTACGTCGGGATCAACTACTACGGTCGGTTCTATGTGCAAATGGATGTCGATGCGCTCGATAAAGGGCCCGTCACCCATACACGCGACCCGCGAGATACCGAAGAACTCGCCAGCGATCTCGACTGGGCCCTCTATCCCATTGGCTTCAGTCATATCCTAGACGAGGCCTGGACACGCTATGGCAAGCCCATACAGATTTTGGAAAACGGCATCGCCGACGCTGCCAACCCCGATACACTGAGACAAACCTTTTTGACCAGTCATCTCAGGGAGGTTTGGCACGCCATGAATATTCGCGGTGTCGATATTGACGGTTATTTCCATTGGTCTCATCTGGATAACTTCGAGTGGGCAGAGGGATTTGGCCCACGCTTTGGTCTCTATGCCGTCGACTATGACAACGACTTCGCGCGGACGCCGCGCGGTAGCGCCGACGTTTACGCTGACATTATCAAAACCGGTCTGAGCGAGTCGCTATGGGAACAAACAAGGGGTCCTTTTTAGCAGTGTGACGCACCCTGCGCTGGCCCAATCAACCTGAGATGACAGGACTTCTGATAGTCAGGTCCTTACTCAGGGGGCGCAGCAGCACAAACCAGATGACAATTGAGCCCGATAACAGCTGAGCGCACCACAATTTGACCATGAGAATACAATGCTAAAAGACCACCTCCCACAACGCAGTCTAACCATTGCGCTGATGCTTGCCCTACTGGCCGGCTGCTCGACTACGGTGAAAGCACCCTTTGAGATGCCTGAGGCTGAATGGACGCAACCTGCAGCTAGCAACGGGCTACTTGCCCAGATTGAAGCCGACGTAACAGCGCGAGCAAAACCACTCGGCGAGCAGCATAGTCATTCAAAGGCAGGCATTTCGGGTTTTAAACTGCTCGACAGGGGTGAAGATGCCATCAG
>JABJAS010000130.1 GCA_018666055.1 Halieaceae bacterium
AAGAAGGATTTGGCGCTGCGGCATTGACTCCGTTGGCCCTCAACCGCCTTGGTCCAAGTTGCGATGGCAGTGGTTGAATAAGCCCAGCAGCGATTAAAGGCGTGTGGCGTGCAGTCAGCGCCGCGACCGTGTTACCTGCTCATAACGCGTGACCCATTTGCCAGAAACTGGCCTCGTTCGAGCTGGCCGCTAGTGCTTTTGTAAACTCGGGCGGGCCATAAGCATGCTGTTGACCGCGCCCAGTGAACTGCTCGCCTGAGCGTTCTAAGCTGTAATACAGCAAGGCACATTGTCTAGACAGAGAAAAGTCCCTCAGAATCGCCAAGGTTTTCTCTGGAATCTGATCACCCACGGGGGTGGCACTGATGACGCGCCATCCTTCCCATTCGCCGATATCAGACAAAACCACTTTGCTTCGGTCTGGCCGCATGGTCTCTGGATAACTGTGGTCATCCAAAAGCCACGCGCACGAGAAGGTTCGGCAAGGTTTTTCTGGGCGAGTGTCGTAAATGGCGCATCCCTCTGCGCGCTTGTGGCGACAGGGTTTGCCCGGTTCCATCGCTAATACAGCACTCACCAGCCAGCCTTCGCAGCAAGCGGTGCATCCACCACAACTCCGCGCCGTCACGACCGTATCAACCCTGAAACTGCCATTGGGCGATCACTCGGCAATGCTTTACCGCCAGCAGGCGACCTCTTCGCTTCATCATTCGCCTAGCTGAATTTCACGACATCATCTTCCGTAAAGAGTGTCTCTTTTGCATCACCGAAGCGCAGTACGACTTCATGAATCGCCGCTGCAAACTCGGGCGAGCCATAGGCCCGCTGCCGATCGGCTTGGGTGTAAACACCGTCAACCAGTCCTCTCTCGTAAAAAATGAGCGGCACGTCTCTACTCTTCGTATGAAGTCTCAGCCATTCAAGGGTTTCTTCAGGGATCACTGGACCGACGGGCATCGCTCTCATTACGTTCCACTCTCTCCAATATCTTGCTGAGAGCACAATTGCACCGCATCGGTCGGGGCGCATTTCGTCAGGGAAAGTCTCTGCGTCTTGCAACCAAGCGCACTTAAAGGTCCGGCAAGGATCTTCTGGACGGGTTTCGTAAATCGCACATCCCTCTGACCGACAGTGCGCGCAGGCTTTACCTGCGTACATGTCAAGTTCCTCATCCGCAAGCCAACCCTCACAGCAGGCCGTACACTCACCACATTCTCTCACTGCGGCACTCCTAATATCATTTTCAGACCCTAAATTCTTAGCGCTCTCTAAAACGGCGACGTTATGAAAATCAACTACTCTGATTATCCTGAGCCGCCGACACATCCTTACCCTCTCTCTGCGCTCGCTCAATTTTGAGAGCTTGCAAAGTAACGAGTTCATCTCCAAACAGCTTGGTCAGCTTTTCGATGCCACTTTCGCGCAGTGCGCCGTCATTACCCGTTACCACATAGGTACTGTAGACCGCACATGCCGTCATGAGACCCGATGAAACCACCGCGGGAGGGCTGTCGCCCTCTGCCGTCATCTCATTGGCCAGCGCAATAAATCGGTTAACACATTCAATCTTCTTTTCCTGACTCACGATACCGGCCCTCCCATGGGCTCAAACTGAAACATGACACACAAGACGAAAATAACTTCTGAAACCTGTGGCACGACGCAGACATCATTCGCAGCGACCGCTAGACATACCGAGAAGGATTTTAGTGCTTATGAGCGAGCATGTCCTCCCACTAAACGATATCGCCATCAAAAAGTACGCCCAATGACAGATTGATCTTGCGTAGCGGCCTCACTATTCGACCAATCACTGCGCCGGATAGCAAAGATACGTCAGTCCCGCCATTGCCGAAAAACTCACCACGATGGTCGTCGAGCTTGCTGGCACTTACGTTGCCAGCACAGTGGTATCCAACTAATTTTCCAGCGTTGCTCAAAAACGCCAGAAACACTTACCCAGTGTAAACTCAGGGCGGCACAGAACGGAGGGTATAAAAAATGAGTTATCTCACCCGTTGTAAAACGCAGCGAATGGCGCAATCGCTACCCAAGACGCACACGCACCTGACGCTGCTCCTTACGATACTGGGTACGGTAATGGTCGCGGTGATTTTCACCCCACTGAGTGCTGCCGACAACGAACCGACAGCGCCACCGCACTTCTCGAAGGCCTACATCGATTTAGACTGGGGGCAAATCCACTCGCACCAAGCCACACCGAGCCTGATGACTCAACGCACGCTGGTGTGTTTCCCCCCCAATCCCTTTTCAGGAAATTACTATCGCCACCTGATGGCCTCATTGGCGATAGACCGAAGGGTCGTCGCCCTAGATTATCCCGGTCTGGGGCAGTCAGACCCATCGGCAACATGGCGCACCGTGGGCGATCTGGCCGAGATCATGATCGACGCGATCGAATCAGCACGCCTCACGGACGAGCAGCATCAATCGATTGATGTCTGCGGGTACCACACGGGTGCAATGGTGGCAGCTGAGGTGGCAATTCGCAGGCCGGACCTGGTGCGGAGCGTGATCCTGATCGGCGTGCCGTACTTTGCCGATCAGGCTGAGAATGATGCGGAGCTGCAGGACGTGATGCAAGATCGCCCCCTCCCCACGGAACTCGCAGCACTCGAGAGCTCATGGCGGTTTACCATCGCGGACCGGCATCCCGACGTGGTGCCGGAACGGGCCTATGATAACTTTCTGGAATCTGCAGCCGCGTGGCGGGCTCGTGCGCCGGTCTATCGGGCATTGCATGGCTATGCAGCCGCTGACCGGGCGGTGTTAATCACCCAACCCGCCCTCGTATTAAACCCGCACGGCGGTTTAAAGACTCACACACGCGCCTACGCTCAGCTTATTCAAGACGTCTCGCTGGTTGAACTGCCCCACCTTAGCTACGGCGTTTTTGACGTGGCCCCTGAACAAATCGCTGACATTATGCTGGAGTATTTAGATCGTTAACGCCCATCAACGACCCGAATGAACTGGCTTAAGATTGCCCGCACGGATAAGCCTCTCTAGCGCTATTTGTCCTATTGATGTACCTTTATATCAAATACGACAAGAGATCCCGTCATGCCAAACCTCAGAGGGTTTTTGTTACTGCTTTGCACCACTATCGCCTTCACCCCGACTGCCTTCACAGCGCATCACTCGTCCGACGACGGTGAGACTGCGCTAAGCCCGATCGAGAAAGCCGCT
>JABJAS010000131.1 GCA_018666055.1 Halieaceae bacterium
CGTACATAAGGAACAACTCGCCGGCAACAGGCATACCCACCGTGTACATATGGTGCGCCCACACGACAAAAGACAAAAAGGCGATAGACGCAGTGGCGTACACCATTGAGGCGTATCCAAACAATGGCTTGCGAGAAAAGGCGGGGATGATCTGCGAGACCACACCAAACGCCGGCAAGATAATAATGTAGACCTCTGGGTGACCAAAAAACCAGAAAATGTGCTGAAACAGCACCGGATCACCGCCGCCGGCCGCTGAAAAGAAGCTCGTGCCAAAGTGAATATCCATTAGCATCATCGTCACGGCACCCGCTAACACCGGCATCACTGCAACCAGCAAGAAAGCGGTAATTAACCACGTCCACACAAACATGGGCATCTTCATATACGTCATGCCCGGCGCACGCATGTTCATCACCGTGGCAATGATATTGATTGAGCCCATGATGGATGACACACCCAGAATATGGATGGCAAAAATGAAGAAGGTGACCGACGGCGGCGCATAAGTCGTCGAAAGTGGGGCATAGAAAGTCCAGCCAAACGCAGGCGCGCCGCCTTCCATAAACAGGGTTGAAGCGAGCATCAAGAACGCCGGTGGCAAAATCCAGAAGCTCCAGTTGTTCATGCGCGGTAGCGCCATATCAGGCGCCCCAATCATCATCGGAATCAGCCAATTAGCTAAGCCGACAAAGGACGGCATAATGGCGCCAAACACCATGACGAGTCCGTGTAGGGTGGTCATCTGGTTGAAAAATGCAGGCTCTACCAATTGCATCCCAGGCTGAAAAAGCTCCGCCCGAATAACCATGGCGAAGAAGCCCCCCAGCAAGAACATGGCAAAGGAGAACCAAAGGTACATCGTACCAATGTCCTTGTGGTTGGTCGTGAATAACCAACGCGTCACACCGGTTGCCGGCCCATGATGATGATCACCCATCGTGTTCTACCTCTTTATCCGTTGTTCATTCCAGTGACATCGCCCGGTTGGACAATATCGCCTGTGTTATTGCCAAAGGCGTTGCGTTGGTATGTGAGGACCGCGGCCAACTCCACCTCACTCAGCTGTGCATCAAATGCCTGCATTGCCGTTCCCGCAACACCTTTGGCGACAATGGCCATGTGCTGCGATAAATCGCCCATCACTACCGAGCTGCCTGCGATAGCATTACCAATGCCGCCCTCTCCCTGGGCACCGTGGCAAGCCACGCATGCTGTCTGGTAAACCGCTTTGCCCTGCGTCATCAGCTCATCGGCGGTGAGGGTTTGCATGGCGAGCTGACTTTCAGCCTGTGCGGCGCCGCGTTTGGCGGCCTGCCATGCCTGAAATTCCTCTGGCGAAACGGCATGAACGACAACCGGCATAAATCCGTGGTATGCGCCACACAGCTCAGTGCACTGGCCACGATAAATGCCTTCTTGCGGCACGCGAGTCCACGCCTCATTAATAAAACCGGGAATCGCATCCCGCTTGACGGCAAGCTCAGGTACCCACCAAGAGTGAATGACGTCATTTGCCGTGATCAAGAACCGGACCTTCGTATTGGTCGGAATCACCAGCGGCTCATCGACCTCGAGCAAATAGTGGTCGCCTTTGGCTGCGGTGTTATAAATTTCTTCCTGTGGCGTTGTTAGATTGGAAAAAAAGGAGATGTTTTCACCGGTCTCATCCAAATACTCATACTTCCACTTCCACTGATGTCCCGTTATCAGCACATCAAGCTCTGCCTCGTCGTTGTCATAGACTTCTAACAACGTCGAGGTTGCTGGGACCGCCATAGCGATCAAAATCAAAAACGGCACCACCGTCCAGGCAATCTCTACCTTTGTGCTCTCATGAAACTGTGATGCCTCATGCCCGCGTGACTTGCGATGGGCGTAGATGGAGTAAAACATCACCGCAAAAACAGCGACGCCAATCACGACGCAAATCCACATGATCAGCATGTGGAGTTCAAAGATGTCTGCGCCGATCTCGGTAACACCAGGCGACATGTTGACTTGGTTTTGTGCAGCCGTAAACGACGCAAACAGCGCCAAAGGCACTCCTGAGAAGAGTCTTCCCATCGCGTGCGTACTCCATTTGTTGATGTGGCGCCGAACCCCGAGCCACAAAAGGGCGTTCAAAAACGCGGCGATTATAACGAAGTTGCAAGAAAATACATGGGCAGAACTGCACAGCCAGCGAGAAATGCACGGGGTCTGGCGCAAGCTTTATGAAAAACAATGCTTCCGGTGTATCCGGTACATGATTTCAGGTTATAACTGTGAACTCACTGCTCAATCAGCCATCGATGAGTTTGACCGGGTCGGCAGGCGTTTCGACACGCCTCGCCGCCGCTCGTGTGACGCGTGTAGACGGCAGATCAGCTGGCGCAACCGGGCGGGCCTCGACATATCCACAGGCCACGCAACGGCGCTCATCGGCATCGCTGTCGATCACAATACGATCTTGTTCCTGACAACTCGGGCAAACAGCACCGGCAACAAAGCGTGGCCGTTGATTGGTGTCAGGAGGAGAATCAGACATACTCACGTCGCCTTAGTAATGACGTAATAGTGTAGCAAGTTAGATTGGCACAGGAGACCGAGTGTGACCCAAATTAATTTCACAGGCGAAGCACATATCCGCACGGCACTTGGGATCACGCCCAGCCTCGGCGCAAGAGTGCTGATTGACCCGACAGCGGTGGTAATGGGTGACGTCTGGCTCGGTGACGATGTCAGTGTGTGGCCTCATGCCGCGATGCGGGGGGACGTGCAAATTATCCGCATCGGCGCGCGCACCAATATCCAGGACGGCACCGTGCTACACGTTACGCATGAAGGCCCGTATAACCCCGACGGGTTTCCGCTCCACATCGGTGATGATGTCACAGTAGGGCACCGAGCACTGCTGCACGGTTGCACCGTCGGCGATCGCGTATTAGTCGGGATGGGCGCCATTATTATGGACAAAGTCGTCGTGGAAGATGAGGTGATGATCGCGGCGGGGTCACTGGTCACACCCGGAAAGAGGCTCCGCAGCGGGCACCTTTATGCGGGCAGCCCAGCGCGCCAGGTACGCACCCTGTCTGAGAGCGAGCAGCGCTTCCTTCAATACAGCGCCGATGGCTACGTCTCACTCAAGCAGCGTTACCTAGACGCCAATAACTAGAGCTCAACCCCCTGAGGCAGCGCGCAGAGACGAGACCACCGGTATGGTCTCTGGGTATTCACCACGCCAGAGGAAAAAACTCTCTGCCGCCTGTTCTACCAACATACCCAAGCCATCCAAGACCTCGACCACACCTTTAGCGCTCGCCCAAGCCATAAAAGGAGTCGGTGCACGCCCGTACGCCATGTCATAGGCGCGACACTGTGGTGCGAATGTCATCGAACCCGATAAAGCGGGCATTTCATTACTCAAACCCGTACTAGTGCCATTAATAATCAGATCCCATGGCTCTGTGGGTATCTCTTGGTAACCGCCGCCCGAGACAGGTACGGCATCGGATGTCCACGCTTGGGCTAATTGCTGCGCACGCGCAGGAGTCCGATTCGCGACAAATAGACACTGCGGGGCCTCGGCGAGTAAGGCGGGTATCACCCCCCGAACAGCACCCCCTGCGCCCAGGAGGAGAATGCGAGCATCGCCTAAGGACCAGCCAGCATTGACCGTCATATCGGTCACTAATCCCCTGCCGTCCGTGTTATCCGCAATGATACTGCCGGCCTCGTCACGCATTAAAAAATTGGCAGCGCCCGCCGCTTGAGCACGCGGAGAAGCCTGCTCTGCGAAGGTAAAAGCACGCGTCTTAAACGGCAGCGTCACATTCAAGCCGTGACCCCCGTCGTCAAAAAACTGCTGGACCCACTGCTCAAAGGAATCCACCGCCACCAAGACCGCCTGGTAATCGATCACCTGATTCGTTTGCTGCGCAAAAGCAGCGTGGATAGCCGGCGATAAGCTGTGACCAATCGGGTTACCCACGACAGCAAAACGGTCACGAAACGTTTGCATGCTGGTCATACCGCTCTTCTCTCGCTCAAGTGGCTGACGATCAGTGAGGCAGAGACGCAATGACCGGTCATGAGCTCTTGGTCGACCCTGCCGCACCAAGCCAGTCGCGTGGCGGCAGAAAGTCACTCATCAATCGCGCCTCTGGCGTGCCGTCCTCTGGCGCTAAGCCGTACTCCCAACGCACCAGCGGTGGCAAAGACATCAGTATTGCCTCCGTTCGCCCATTGGTTTGCAGGCCAAACAACGTGCCTCGGTCGTGGACTAGATTAAATTCGACGTAACGCCCGCGACGATAGAGCTGCCA
>JABJAS010000132.1 GCA_018666055.1 Halieaceae bacterium
ATCGTTGGATGAGCTGCTGCAAAAGGATGCCTCCATTGACACCGCGTTCAGTATAAACTCTAACAGACCGATTCTAGGCAGCAGACTGCCCGAGCCCTCGTTTTTTTTCAGGAATTTTTTTGTGACAGATCAGATGTATGTGATCGTGGTAATGGCGCCCCCAGGGACGCTTTTTAATCGGATGTTGATCGAAAATGCCGTATCCGCCGTTCAGGGTCAGGTTGTCGAAGCCCATCGGGTAGCCGTGCCGGTAACACTGGCCGACCACAGGGAGGTGAGCAAATTTCTGATCGATTGCCCTGATCCCGAGAGGTTATCGGCCCAGTTACGACAGTTGTCTGATCAATACGGTGTCGATATTGCTCTGCAGTCGCGCTTATCCCGCTGTCGACCTTACGGCCTGGCGGTGTTCGATATGGACTCCACGCTCATCTCCTGCGAGGTCATCGATGAACTGGCACGAGTTGCCGGCGTTGGCGCCGAAGTGGCAGCGATTACAGAGCGAGCCATGCGAGGTGAGCTCGACTTCGATGAGAGTTTCCGCACGCGTTTAGCGCTATTAGAAGGGCTAGATGCAGGAGCAGTCGATGAGCTAGCGGATCAACTGCCCGTGCAATCAGGTCTCAGTGAAATGGCGACGACGTTAAAAGCACGTGGTCTCAGGTTGGCGATTTTCTCTGGCGGATTTATTCCGATCGCGGAGCGTTTAAAAAACGATTACGGATTTGACCATGTCGTTGCGAATGGGCTGGAGATTAGAGACGGCAAAGTGACGGGAAAAATTATCCCCCCCATCGTGAACCGGGAGTACAAGGCTGAAGCATTAGGCGCTCTAGCAAGTCAGTTGGGGATTCACACAGAGCATTGTATTGCCGTGGGTGATGGGGCAAACGATCTGTCCATGATGGCGCTTGCTGGTTTGGGCGTCGCGTTTCACGCTAAGCCTGCGGTCCGAGCAGCAAGCCCCATTGAAATCACGCACATCGGTCTCGATGGTGTTTGTTATTTGATGGGTCACGAAGGTGAGTTTGCAGCGGCGTGAAAATCGGCAGATGCACCTTGCTAATGGCCTGCGGTATCATGGTGCTCTTTACCAGATGGGTCCTCGACAATGGCTAACTTCTCGACGAATGAATTCAAATCTGGCTTGAAGGTCATGCTGGATGGCGACCCCTGCTCGATCCTTGAAAATGAGTTCGTGAAGCCGGGTAAAGGGCAGGCATTTAACCGCGTGAAAATGCGCAACTTGAAATCGGGAAGGGTTTGGGAGCGCACCTTTAAGTCCGGCGACTCTCTCGAGGGAGCAGACGTTATGGATATGACGCTTGAGTACTCTTATACCGATGGCGAGTTTTGGTATTTCATGGACCCCGCGTCTTACGAGCAATTCGGCGCAGATCGTGACGCTGTAGCTGAGACTGAAAAGTGGCTCAAAGAACAAGAGCAGTATGAAGTGACGCTGTATAACGGCGCGCCCCTGGCGGTCACTCCGCCGAACTTTATCGAACTGGCTATCACAGAAACTGATCCCGGCTTGAAAGGCGATACGGCACAAGGTGGGAGCAAGCCCGCGACGTTGAATACCGGTGCCGTGGTACGAGTGCCTCTTTTTATTACCGAGGGTGAGGTGATTCGTATTGACACGCGCAGTGGCGAATACGTGAGTCGCGCCAGCAAAAGCTAATCGATGAGCGATTGGCGACCCTCTGCGTCGCTCGATACGATCGCGGCCCGAGCGAGATTATTGCATCAGCTTCGCGATTTTTTTGCCGCGCGGAATGTGATGGAGGTGGAGACGCCACTGCTTGCTCAGGCAACCGTTCCTGACCCTAATCTTGAGGTGTTTGCAGTCTCGACCGATGTCATCGGTGCAACCCCTTTTCGGTTCCTGCAAACATCGCCCGAGTTTGCGATGAAGCGTTTACTCGCGGCCGGATCAGGTGACATTTTTCAGGTCAGCAAAGCCTTTCGAAAAGAAGAGTCGGGTCGTCATCATAATCCTGAGTTTTCACTGCTGGAGTGGTATCGAGTTGACTGGGACCATCGGATGTTAATTCGCGAAGTGGCCGAATTGGTATGCGAGATGTTGGGCCGGGCTGGTTGGCAGGTATGGACGTATCGCGCGTTGTTTCAAGAGCACCTCAGCGTTGACCTCTTTGACC
>JABJAS010000133.1 GCA_018666055.1 Halieaceae bacterium
ACTACCGTAGGACATCGGTTGAATCCTATGGTCCATCGTCACCGGCTGAACCGAGACGTACTTCCCATCGGGCAGAGACGGAATAGTGATCGACGCACCCGCTGACACATCGACTACCGCAAAACTATAGTAAGTGTCTCGGTTCATCCGCACGACGGGCTGATCGTCTGTAGGCGTGAGTTTTCGGTTGTGAGCGATCTCATTCACGGCGGCCCGACCTTGCGCAATCAGCAGCTGTCGGGAAGTCTCCAGTGTCGGGTAATTCTCTACCGTAGCAGTGACCCCGCCAGGCTGAAAAAAATCGTCGATTGAACCAACAGGATCGGCCGAGCTGGTTGCAGACGCGGCCATAGCAATGGCGGCCCCTAATAAAGCGTGGCGGGCAGGCGAGAGAGAAACTGAGTTCATAACGACATTTCCTTAGACGAGAGTCTTAAAAAGCTAGAGCGCAGATGGTACGCCAACAAAAACGCCCCTGCCAGCCTCCTGCTCACTGCGCGAAATTGACCATCGTTAATCGCCGCATTGTCTTCAGCTCTTGCTGCCGATTAGTCACCTCAAGCGGGCTACCATCGCTCGCCGGTGTCACCTGAACCCACGATAAATCAGTAACAACCAACTGACTATTAACAGCGTTCCGCCAAGCGGCGTCACCATGGCGAACATCGCGATTCCCGTTAAGACATAGGCATAGAGGGAAAATGAGAAGAGGACCACACCACCCGTGAATCCAATGATCGGCCATGGACCCAGTGACATGCCACCCGTGTTCGCGGTGAGCGCGAGAAT
Organism: Halieaceae bacterium; assembly: GCA_018666055.1. Classification (GTDB taxonomy): domain Bacteria; phylum Pseudomonadota; class Gammaproteobacteria; order Pseudomonadales; family Halieaceae; genus Luminiphilus. Next base: position 790 of record JABJAS010000133.1, read on the forward strand.
CAACACGGCCACGGCGTGGATCAAATGATACTGTGCCGCTGTCGCCCAGATATCCAATTGCGCCGGGGTAACCAAGGCCTCAAGCGCATGGGCGCCAAAGGCACCGGCTGCAACACCCGTTGCTCCTAGGAACCCCGCAACCACTAAGGCGTGATTCATCACTTACCCCTTGGTTTGCGCAACCGAACGCTTAACGGGTGCCCCACCCGCCTCGTCGCGGACGATGCGCCAAGGCTGCCCGTAACAACGATCTCGATTCACACAATCTGGCTGACAACCCCTGCATGGGAGTGCCTCAGGATGGGGAATTGGCGTTGTCTGGGTCATGAGTCGGCTCCTATGTCGCCGCCCACTGTAACCGATCTCTCGCTGTGGCGGCAGGCTCCGAGGGGTCCAATCTTGCTGACTACCCTTCAACGACCTCGGCGCGGCAAACGCTGGGCGCGGTTGGCTCATCTATCGCCTACGATCCGCCATTTTTGACACATCCGAAAAGGGCTAACTAGAGTAGAATCGGATTAAGCATGTCACGTTTTGTGTGCTGACCACACGCTGACTCCACTAGAGTGTGCTGAGCTAATTGCCGCTGTCAGAGACATACCGCCGATGAAGAACCCACAGGGAGCGAACAGACGACTAGCCACCGCTGCCATCGCGGTCGTGCTGGCAATACCTGGTTGCGGCGATGATCGCAACGCCGATCAAACTTCGACTCGATTTGGCGACCAATCTAGCGGTGCACCGGTCGTGACCGCGCCCGTTCTGCTGACCGACCTGAATGAACGCCTCACCTCTGTCGGCACCGCAAGGGCACTCAAAAGTGTGGTTATTTATGCCGAAAACTCCGGTCGTGTCACCGCCGTCAATATCAAAGCCGATAGCCTAGTGGCAGAAGCACAAACGCTCCTGCAACTCGATGATCGGGACGAGCGATTAGCGGTTGAGCTAGCTACCGTGCAGCTGGCCGATGCTGAGCGTCTGGTGCGACGCTACATTACCGTCAACACTCAGGACATGAATATCCCCGAGAGCCAGTTAGATGATGCTCGTGCGGCGGTAGACACCGCACGTATTGCGTTGGCGCAAGCGCAAGTCGCATTAGATCGGCGGCAAATTAGAGCACCGTTTCGCGGCAAGGTGGGCATTACCGAAGTCGACGTGGGCGATCGAATCGACACCAGCACGATGGTCACAACGATTGACGATCGCAGTGTGTTGCTCGTGAACTTTTCGGTGCCAGAAG
>JABJAS010000134.1 GCA_018666055.1 Halieaceae bacterium
CGCGACATCTTATGGAAAAAGCGCTGCAGTCTGCACTCGAGGGGCGTAGCTTGAATATTGAGACTATCGCTGAGCAGACGCCCGCTTAATATCAGCTTCTAGCGTCTGCCAAAGGGGGGATCCCCGGAGCTGCCATAACCATATGCAGATCGGAGCGAGGGGTGGCATGAGCAGCACATTGAATTGGTAGGTCACCGCGAGTAGGTCTGCCGGCGGCACGCCCGGTGCTGAAAGAAAGGGCGCTCCCACCATAAGCAGTAGATCTTTGCCTGCAATAGAGGCTAGCCCAAATGCCATGATGCCCGTTAGCCAAAATAGACCGATGCAAAACTTAGTGATGCTCTCTTGTAGGTTAGAGGCGGTGAGGAGTGCGGCATAAAATGCAACCGAGTAGGACACTAGCCGAGTATTGATCTCCAGCGCGATCTGGTTGCCGGCTTCCTGCGCGGGGAGTATTTGGCCGTTTGTTTCGCCGAGCTGGGTTGTCAGCAGCATGTTGGCGCCTTGGAGTCCGGCTCCCTGCACGATGTCTGGGTAGAGCGAAGACAGCAATAAATCACATAGCCATACGGCTGGGCCGGCGAACAGCGCGTCTGCGGCGTACCAGATGCCAAAGGTAATAGGCATCAACGCAAGGGTTAGCACAAACTGGCGGCGGATCAGCATGAGTCGGGTTCTGGTTGTGTGTGGTGTTTTCCCAGCCACTGTAAATAAATGGCGAAGACGATCAGCACGTCCAACATGATCAGCACAGGCCACAGGTAAAGGTGGAACCACTCAAACACGGTGTAGTTCCACTGACCTAGGTAAAAAAGCGAAATGATCCTGACGACATTGAGTGCTTGAACGAAGAAAAAGCCCGCCAGGATCGCGATCAGCTTGTACCGAAATGACGCCGGAAAGGCCAAGATACCCGCGATCAATACAATGGCCGCTTCGACACCATTGCAACCCGCCTCAATCGACACCGCGAATCCAGTGGCGGCGTCACGCAATATGCGTCCCTGTGCAATGACAGTATCGTCGAATGGCAATATCAATGCCGTACTCAGTGCGGCTAGGAAGCCAGTAAAGGGTTGTATGACGGCCTCCTGAACGGGTTTGAGCATTTCGATCGCGAATAGCGAGCCCAGCACGGTACAAAATATGAAGAGAAATCGAGTCATCAGTGCCTACAGTATAGAGCGGACGAGTATCACGCCTATGATAATGGGGCAGATCCATTTGACATAGAGCGGCCATATTTTCCAGAACCAGCGCTGATCTGCAGCGGTGTCGTTCTTTTTAAGTTCTGCCAATAACGCATCTCGATGCCATAGCCAGCCGGCAAAGAGGCACACAACAATGCCTAATAGCGGTTGCCCATAACGGGTTGAAATAGTGATGACCAACCCAAAAAGACGCTCAAAGTTTAGTGCGATCAGGCCGCTGAAGGCCGCAATGCTACAGCCCGCTATTAAAGTGGCGCGGTGACGGCTTAAGCCGTGCCGTTCGATCAAATAGGCCACCGGCACTTCGAGCATTGATATCGAGGAAGTGAGTGCGGCGATGCTCATTAAAATAAAGAAAGCGGTGGCAAGCCACAACCCGATGGTGTCCATGGTGCTAAATAGCGCGGGCAGCACGCTGAAAATCAGTGTGTCTTCAGACAGCAATCCACCTGCGGCGTTGAAAATGGCGACGCCGCGCGCATCGGCGACGTACATGGCCGGCAAGATCAAAAACCCGGCCAGCACTGCAATGCCCACATCAAGGAGGGCAACTTGAGCGCCTACGGAGGGAACATGCTCATTGTCGCTCAGGTAAGAGCCATAGATCAGCATGGTTCCTACGCCGAGCGAGAGCGAAAAGAAGGCGCTACCGAGCGCATCGATCAGCAGATCCCCTGAGAGTATCTTGCTGAAATCGGGACGTAGATAGATCGACAGCCCGGTCATTGCGCCATCAAGTGTTAAGACATACAGCGACAGCACGACCAGTGTTGCAATGAGTATTGGCATTAGTCTCCGAGACCAGCGCTCGATGCCATCCTCTACGCCGCCCACTACCACTGACATTGTCAGCGCCATAAAAATACCGGTCAGCGTGAGGTTACGAGGCGTGCTGAATGTGATGAGCCATTCGGCAGACTGGGTAAAGCCGATGGCTTCTAAGGGGTACGACGACGCGAAACCCAACATCCAGCCCGCAACAATGCCATAAAAACTCAGGATCAGACTGGCTGTGACGAGGCCGCCAATGCCCGTGAGCATGCCGATACGTTTTAGCCCGGCATGCTGGGGCAGGGCGCCCAACGCTTGTGACATATTGCGATGAGTGTGTCGGCCTATCAGTAACTCTGCCATGAGCGCTGGATAAGCCAGTGCAAAAGCCAACACCAGGTAGGTGAATAAGAAGGCGCCGCCGCCATTACTGGCTGCCTGAGTCGGAAAGCCCCAGATGTTGCCGAGCCCGACTGCGGATCCGGCGGCTGCCAAAATAAAGCCTAACCGTGATCTAAATTCACCGCGTTGTGCCGCCAAGGGCGTGTCCTTAAAAAATGATCTGCGATGCTCGCGATGGTACAGAATTCAGCTGCCAACGTGTGACTTTTCATAGCTGTTTACTGGTCGGTAGGGGCTTGGGATTGTGCGTTGGCGTGGTATGCTTCGCCGCCTTCGATCTCGTCTCCTTGCCCGGGTGGTGAAATTGGTAGACACAGGGGACTTAAAATCCCCCGATCATTGCGATCGTGCCGGCTCAAGTCTGACTCCGGGCACCACTTTGCCCGCCTTTTTGCAACACACGTGCTAGTGTTACCGGTGTTGTTAGTTTTCCAGAAGCGATA
>JABJAS010000135.1 GCA_018666055.1 Halieaceae bacterium
ACCCTGACAGATCGTCTGCCTCCTGACGCGGGGGCGGCAGTTGCGGCATGTCGAAGCAGTGAGACACGCCCGCTTCTTCAACGTGGTAACTGATCGACGTATTGAAGATCGCCTGTTCGTGCTGACGCGCGACAACGCGGCGGGTCGAAAAGGAGCGACCATTACGAATCGGGTCGACGTCAAACTGGATGGGTTCGTGAGGGTCACCCGCGCGCAAAAAATAGGCGTGCAGGCTATGCGCTTCGAGCGACGCCGGAACCGTTTGGTTGGCAGCCATAAGGCACTGAGCGACGACTTGCCCGCCAAAAATGCGTTGCTGGGGGAGCAGACTATCGCCCACAAAGGCATATTCATCGGTTTGCCGTGGGGTGATGTGCTCTAGTACGTCGGTAAAACGGTTCACAACAGGATCCTCAAGGGGCGGCGGTTGGTGCCAGCCCATGGAAAAAAAGCGCGTAGTAATCAATGGCGCTTCGGTCAATGGCATCGATCGCTTGCCATTCGTTGAGGTCCATAGCGGCGTTGAGCGCGCCCGTGAGTAACTGAATGACGATGCCGGGTGGCAGTGCTCGAAATTGGGAAGCTGCCGTGGCGGCGGTGATGAACGCTTCCATTGCGGTATGAACTGCGCTCAGTCGATCGAGTAACCGCCTGCGCACATCGGGGGGCAAAGCGGTAATCGAATTAAAGTGGATTAGCGGTCCCTGATCAGAGTTTTGAAGGCTAAAAATAAGCCGCATCGCGACATCGAGACGAGCGGCTGGTGAGGCATCGATGTGCTCAACATGGGTGATAACCCGTTCTAATTGATCTAGCGTGTAGTCATAACACTGAGTGAGCAGGGCTTCTTTATTGGCAAAATGATAATAAAACGCACCCTTGGAGACATTGAGTTGCTCGACAATTTCATCCAATGATGTGCCGCTGAATCCTTTTTGGTTAAAGCAACGGGTGCCAGCCTTGAGAAAGGCTTCCTGCTTTAAGCGGTTTTGCGTATCGCGATCAAAGGCGGGCTCTTGTTCTGAAAAAATCGACAGGTCGGCCTGCTGGCCTGGCTGATAATCACTGTTCGGGTGCAGCAACCCATGGGTAAGCAGGTCGCGAACCACGTCAATCACTGTCTCAGCTTCGTCACGAGGCATTTCATAGAGCCAATAAAACGACCAATCCATGGCACCAATCATGGCTCGAATCGTCACGATCGGATCACACGGCCTGATGTCACCCAACGCCATGCCGCGCTTTACTAAATCTATGAGCCGGCCCAAGAGTTGGCGATAGGCGGTCTCTAATGCATTGCGATATTCGGTCTTTAGTGACGCAAATTCGAGTGGCGCAGCATAGAAATCGCCCTCACCATCGAGGGATCGGAGCGTTGTCGCAATTTGGCTGTCTAAAAATTCGAGTAGGCAGGCCAGCGGGGCCGTGTTGTTTTGCTCTGCCCGATCGAGCTGTTCATGGGCCTGTTGCATGTTGGCCTGATAGCACTGATAAATCAGGTCTTCTTTGTTGGACACGTAGTAATACAGGCTGGTTTTGGTCAGCCCCAGGCGACTGGCGATATCGGTCAGGGTGGTTGATCGGGCGCCTTTGGTGTTGAGCAGTTTGGCCGCACAGGATAAAACGGCTGCCCGCTTTGTCTCTCTTTGTAGCCCGCGACTGAAGGGGGAGTGATTGGTAAGTGCCGTGTTTTCCAAGAAAATCCTTTTGAGACTGAATGCCAAAACGGCCCAGTGCATTCTCAATATTCGATAATTTGAACTTTAAGTATTTTTGTCGACGCTGTCTACGCGACTTTGCCACAATGGACTACTCGGGGCGCCTCAATTGGGCCTGTTGCAACGCCTGTGCCACACTATATGTCTCAGCAAAGGGTAGAAGGAAAGTGACTGTGTCCGATACGATTTCGTTTGTGCAAGAGCAGGGTATTGCGACGCTCTCTTTTGATAATCCTGCGCGGCGCAATGCGCTCGGTGTAACCGAATTGACGGCGATTGACGCCGCACTTGACGCGCTGCAGCCGGCCACGCGTGTGCTCATCATTACGTCATCTGACGATCGTATTTTTTGTGCGGGCGCAGATTTATCGCAAATCCTTGAGGGTGTAATCAGTGGTGACCGCTTTCAGTCCGTGACAAATCGAATCGCTGCACTGCCGATTCCCACGATTGCAGTGCTCACGGGTAATGTGTTCGGCGGTGGGGCTGAACTGGCCCTGAGTTGTGATTTTCGGATTGGTCGCGCCGGCATGATCTTGCGCATTCCCGCGGCGGCGATTGGGCTGTGTTACCCGGT
>JABJAS010000136.1 GCA_018666055.1 Halieaceae bacterium
CCATGGGCAGGCTAACGCTCTGGCATTACCGCCAGTTCTCAAAACTTGCGTGGCAGAGGCAGAAAGCGCACTCGCCGAGCTCGCGGTGGTGACAGATGTTTCGGATGCCGCTTCACCGGCAGCAAGAGCGCAGGCGTTTATTGAGGCCGTATCTCAGTTGATTGCCGACGTGGGCATTGCGGAATCCGACGCGCGTATACAGCCTGCTGATTGGACGTTGCTGACTCACCAAGCGATGGATGAAAGTGATGGCTATGTATCACCTCGGTTGCTGACCAAGGCCGAAATACTGGGTGTTTTGGAGCACATTACCGCTCGCTGATGGCTTCGATCCAAGTTTTTGTGATCGCCATGAAACGCTCGTGGCCTGGAGTGGGCCCTTCTGAGCAGGGGAACCCATGGGCTTCTCGATCAAAATGCTCGTGCTGTACGGTGACGTTCGCCCGCTGAAGTGTGTTGGCGAGACGCCTGCCGTCGTCTCGCAAGGGATCTTTCTCGGCAGTGATTAAAAGGGACCGAGGAAACCCGGCCAATGTTGTCCGGCGTCCCGGAAACATCAGCTCAACCCTTGGGTCTGCAGGCGCAAGACCATCGAGGTAAGTATCGGTGAACCAGCGCATAATCGAGGTCGTGAGTGGTCCGCTCTTAGCATGCTCGGTATAGGAGCGCATGGCCGCATGGTAGTGCTGAATGGCGGGGTACATCATGAGGCAGCCTCTCAAGCGAGGCTCATCGGGTAGTCTTGCCGCGGTCGCCAGCGTGAGATTACCGCCCGCACTGTCTCCAGCAATAACGACCTCACCATTGTTGGGGGCTAGCGCATTGAGGTTATCGATGATCCACCTTGAGGCGGCCAATGCGTCGTTATGCGCAGTAGGGAAAGGATGCTCAGGGGCGAGCCGGTAGTCCACGGACATCACTGTGCACTGTGTCTGGTCGGCAAGATGCAAACAAAATGGATGATGGGTGTCGAGGTCACCGATCGTCCAGCCGCCACCATGAAAATAGATAATCAGTGGTCGGTCTCGAGCGCCATGGTACATGCGAGTGGCCAAGCTGTATTCGTCAAACGCCAGCTGCAAAACACTGGTTTTAATTTCAGGAAGCGGCGTGCCTTCCCACGCCAGTCGGTTCATGCGCCGGTAATACCAGCGAAAGCACAGCGTTTTGAGTCTATTGAGAAGGGCTTTCACAAATTATTACTCGGCGTCGACATATCGCGCGTCAGGGTCCGATTGGTATTCATACCGGCCATCGTCGTTTAGCCGGCGACTAATATTGCCGCGATGCCATAGGTAGTTAAGGTGGGCAACGGTTTCACCGGTTGCCATTTGTAGTTCTCCGTCTTGTATTTCTCGGCCAAACAGACAGCTAAAGCAATCTGGCAGTATCTTAGGTTCCATGAGCAAGTCATAAAGCTTTGCCAGAGCGAGTCGATGACTATCGATAATTTGATTCAGCCGCACGCGCACACCGGTGAAGGGTGCCTGGTGTGCGGGAAGCACGAGCAGGTCCTCCGGCAACATACTGAGGAGCCGTGTGCTGGAGGCTAGCCAGGCTTCTAAGGGATTACCATCAGGCTGAGTCGGAAAAACTGATACGTTAGGCGTGATGCGGGGCAGAATTTGGTCGCCTGCGATGACTAGCTGCAGCGCTGGACAGTAAAGGCATGCATGCTCTGGAGAATGGCCTTCACCGACAACGATTTGCCAATAACGGCCCCCAATGGCTAACGTTTGCCGATCGGTGAGTCGCTGATAGTTGTGAGGAAGCGGTGTCGTAAACTGTCCGAAACCACCAAAGCGCTCCCTGTAATTGTCGAGTTGATTCGTTGAAAAGCCCGCTCGGTGATAGAACGAAATGGCGGCGGGTGGTGCCTGTTCTCCGGTGTACCCCATAATCAGGCTGCCGGTCAGGAACTCGGCCTGCGTCATATAGAGGTCGCAAGCAAAACGCTCACATAACCATCCGGCTAGGCCAATATGGTCAGGATGCATATGCGTACAGATCACACGCTTGACGGGTTTGCCGCCCATAAAGCCATCAAATAACGACTCCCATTGCGCCTTCGCAGTCTCTAAGTTCAGACAGGTGTCAACGATCGTCCATCCATCGCCATCTTCTAGCAGCCATAGGTTGATATGGTTGAGTGGTCCCGGCATGGTAAATCGAAGCCACCAGACGCCCGGAGCCACCTGGAAAGGGGTCTCCTCGGGATGGTCCAGACGACCCCAAGTATAGGTGAGGCCACGATACTGTTCTTCAACACGTTTCAGAGTCATTGATCCTGTATTACCTCAAGCAGAATTGTGCGCGTCAGCGCCCGCGCTGTCTACTCATGCTCTCCCCATAGGGTTACAGACAAGGACAGTCCTCCAATGTGATACTGCTCACCAACCAGTCTGGTGAGCCAGCCCGGCAAATGACGCCGCTCAGCGGCTGGCCAAGTTTTCAGCAATGAATCTGGAGCATCTTCGATGTCAGCAAAGCTCGATACACAAGCGCTTAAAAAATTAGATCAAGCGCACCACCTGCACCCTTTCACTGATTTTGCCGATTATGCCCGCCATGGGGGGCGTATCGTGAGCCGGGCTGAGCACATTTATATTTTCGACTCTGATGGCAATAAAATTCAGGATGGTATGTCGGGACTGTGGTGCTGCAACTTGGGATATTCTCAAGAGCGCATTAAAACTGCGGTTGCCGACCAGCTCGCTGAATTACCGTTTTATAATAATTTTTTCAGGTGCTCCAATCAGCCTGCTACGGAGTTGGCGGCGCGACTCTGCGAGGTAACGCCAGACCGCTTTCAACGCGTGTTTTTTACGAACTCAGGATCGGAAGCCAACGACACTCAAATTAAATTTGTCCATCGGTATTTTGATCTGTTGGGCAAGCCGGAA
>JABJAS010000137.1 GCA_018666055.1 Halieaceae bacterium
AGCTCGAAGATCCAGAGATTGAGCTAGAGACCGCGCTCGTGCTCTATGAGCAGGGCATTGCCCTCAGTGGTTCGATTCAGAAGACGCTGGAAGCGGCTGAGCAACGGGTGACACAAGTGGCAGCCAACGGCTCGCTGATGGAAGAAGAAGGCTCCCCCGGGGAGGCCTAACGCGACCATGGAACCTCTCGCATGGCTCACCTGCCCTGACCCCAAGCTCTCAGACGCGCTCGCTTATCTCGCGCACAACCCAGGTAAGCAATTGCGCAGCCGCCTCACCCTTGCCTGTGCCGAGCTGATCGCGGGCAGCCCTGTTCCCGAGGCCACGTGGGTTGGCGAAGCCATTGAACTGCTTCATACCTATTCACTCATCCATGACGATCTGCCGGCAATGGATGACGACGACCTCAGGCGAGGGCAGCCCACACTGCATTGTGCCTTTGACGAAGCAACAGCCATCCTCACCGGAGACGGACTGCAAGCAGCTGCCTTTCAACGCGTTGCCGATATTGAATCGCTCACGGCCGAGCAGCGTCTCTCCATTATCAAAATCATGAGTACCGCCGTGGGTTTTAACGGCATGGTGGGCGGTCAAGCACTGGATTTAGCAGCGGAACAGCAAGCGATATCAGTGGAGGCTTTGCGGGCAGTTCATTACTTAAAAACAGGGGCCTTGATCCGCGCAGCCGCCGAAGCGGGTGCCGTCTGCGGTAAAGCCACCCTAGCCGAGCGGCAAGCACTCGTGCGATTCGCTGAGGCGATTGGTCTGGCTTTTCAAGTCACGGACGACGTATTAGATGTGACCGGAGATAGTGCGCAATTAGGGAAGACTGCGGGTAAAGACGAGCGCGCGGAAAAATCAACTTACGTCAGCACTTTGGGGTTAAGCGGGGCGCAGCAAGAAGCTGAACGCCTGTTACAAGAAGCAACCGATGCCCTCAGTGTCTTTGGTGACCGCGCAACGCCTTTACGATCGCTCGCTGTCGCAATGGTCAAACGAGATACCTAATCCAACTGGCAGTGGCCCAGTTGCGCTCCGGCACTGATCAGGCGGGACCGATCACCAGCAAAGCCAGCGTCAGGATCATGCCTGCCATAGCCCCTGCCGCCAGATCATCGAGGACCACCCCCCAACCGCCGGGCAACCGTCGCTCCAACACATTCACAGGCCAGGGTTTCACAATATCGTAGAGTCGAAACGCCAAAAATGCGCCCACCGCCAGTAACGGTAACGACACGCTGAACGTCAATATTGAGAGTGGCATTAAGATGGCGAGCCATACTCCCACCACTTCGTCGATGACAATCGCGGGGTGATCCATCACGCCCCACGCTTTACCGGCTCGCTCAGCAGACACTATCGCCACGACGCAAGCTACAAAAAAAGTGGACCACTGTATGGCGCTACTCACACCGAGCAGCGGATAAAAGCAGACAATACCGAGCAAGCTGCCCACCGTGCCGGGCGCCACCGGCGACAGCCCCACACCAAAACCACTGGCTAACAGCGTCGTCAGGTTCGTCACCGAAGCCGGCGTCTCTAATTGCTCATCCATGGCCAAAGTGATCGTACCCCTTTACCGCCGGCATGCCGTCACAGCTTACCCCGCTCCCCGCCATCACTCGACCAATTTCCGTGCAGCCCTCGGGTAACGCAGCGCTTTGCGGTAGCGTGAATAACAATTCGTAGTCATCTCCACCGCTCAATAAATAGTTTAACTGCTGGCTCGGTTCGACCACAGAACAGAAGGCGGTGGATCGCGGTAATTGTCGATGATCGATCTGCAGCGCAACACCGCTACGGGTCGCCAAATGAGTACTGTCTCCGATCAGGCCATCCGAGATATCTATCGCTGCCGTAGCGCGCGCTCTCAGGGATTCACCCAACGTTATCTGAGCAGTGGGCCGCAAAAATCTCGCCGTTAAAAACGCCGCATCGGCCGGGTCTGCTGCCACGAGCTCACCTCGCAGCAAGGACAGGCCAGCGGCGGCATCTCCCAAAGTGCCGCTGACGCAGAGTCGGTCACCCGGCGCCGCGCCACTGCGCCGCAGGCATTGACCGGCGGGCGTCTCGCCCATCACTGTCACGGTAATCACCAGAGGACCATGAGTCGTATCACCACCCACTAGCGGTAGCCTAGCCTCCGCCGAAGCGGCACGCAGCCCCGTTGAAAACCCCGCCAGCCAAGTGGTGTCGGTCTCAGGCAGACTGATGGCTAACACCATGGCTCGGGGCGCCGCACCCATGGCAGCAAGGTCACTGGCAGCCGTCATCACCGCACGGTAAGCGATATCGGATGCTGCGCAGCCGGGTAAAAAGTGGACGCCCTCTATGAGCGTGTCGGTCGAGACGTGTAACACCCAACCATCGGTAGTATCGATAATCGCCGCGTCGTCACCCACACCCAGTAAGACGCGATCTGACGCTCCCATGTCACTGAAGAACTGATGAATCAGGTCAAACTCAGTCAGCGCCATTAGCCCTCTTTGGCGCGTTCTACCGTGCGCAGTTCAGACGCGACCTTATCGAGAATGCCATTAATGTAGCGGTGAGATTCGGTCGCGCCAAACTTCTTGGCTAACGACACCGCTTCATTGATCACCACTTTATAAGGGACATCAATGCGCTCCTTGAGCTCGAAAGTCCCCATGCGTAATAAGTTTCGCTCTATGGGATCAAGGTCATCCAGCGCACGGTCAAGCAACGGCGAAAACAGTGCCTCGAGTGCCTCAACATCCTCCATTACACCGCGGAGTAATGCTTGAAAATACTCGCCGTCGGTATGGCGAAAATCATTATCGACTCGGAATTCAGCATCGATATCGACCAACGACGCCTCGGAGAGGGTCCATTGGTAGAGCGCTTGCAAGCCAAAGTGGCGCGCTTTTCGTCGCTGTGCAGCAAGTGTATTAGGCTGCGACATCAGCTGCGCAACGCGCTGAGCAGATTAACCATCTCGACTGCGCTCATCGCCGCCTCAACACCCTTATTCTCGGCATCGTCGCTCGAGCGAAAAACCGCTTGCTCAAGGGTATCCACTGTCAACACACCAAAGGCAACAGGCTTTCCCGAGCGCAACGCCACTTCGCCAATACCCCGGGTACACTCACCGGCAACATATTCAAAATGGGGCGTGCCGCCTCTGATCACCGCGCCCAACGCAATCACCGCGTCGCAATCGGCCCTCTCAGCGGCCGCCTGACAGGCCAAGGGCACCTCAAACGCACCGGGCACTGTCACGACCCGTACTTTTTCATCGGCAATCCCCATCTGTCGTAGCGCCTGTTGGGCACCGGCAAGCAACCCAGCCACGATGCCTTCGTTCCAGCGGGTAATCACAATGACATACCCTCCGTCATTGCCCGAGATGCGCTCAGCGGAGTTATCGATACCCTTAGCACCGCCCGATTGTGACTCGACCATATCCTATGACCTTTCAGTTATGCTCAGGACCGCCGGGCGAGATAAACTCGACCACCTCTAACCCAAAACCCGCCAGCGCATTGTACTTGGTGGGTGAAGCCAGCAGCTGTATCTGCCCAACACCGAGATCTCTCAGTATCTGGGCGCCCAGCCCAATCTCATTGTACCCCTCGGCAGCGGACGATTGATCTACCTCGGTATCACCCAACAATCGATCAATATCATGCATCAGGTCTTCGGGGGATTCAGGTTTGCTGAGCAACACCAATACCCCCGCATTCGCCTCTGCAATGGCCCTCAAACTGGCATCAAGAGACCAACTCGCCATTCCGTCAAGGGAGGTCCCGATCAAATCTCTCAACACAGCAGTGACGTGCACCCGCACCAGTGTTGGGGACGCGGCATCGATGACACCCTTGCTGAGCGCTAAATGCACTCGTCCGTGGGTGGCATCTTGATACGCTCGCATTTCGAAACGACCAAAGCGACTTTCCAAAATCCCTTGTCGCTGCACAGTAACGGTTTTTTGATTAGCCAATCGATAGGTCACTAGGTCTGACACACGACCGACCAACAACTCATGTCGGACAGCAAATTCAGTCAGAAACGGGGCATCGGCGACCGCACCCTTGCCATCGAGTACCTCAGTGAACACGGCTGCAGGCGACAGTCCGGCTAACGTGGCCAAATCTATCGCAGCTTCAGCTGGCCCGGTGCGCGTAAGCACGCCCCCGGGCGCCGCCGCAATCGGAAAAATATGTCCGGGCTGCACCAGGTCGGCTGGGCGACTCGACGGGTCCACCGCGACACGCACCGTGCGAGCGCGATCGGCCGCAGAGATACCCGTATCAATCCCTGTCGTCGCCTCGATCGATAGCGTAAAGGGCGACAGTGATTCATCGCCTTCAACCATAAGGGGTAAATCGAGCTCCGCACAGCGAGCTCGCGTCATCGCCAGGCAGACCAGTCCCCGCGCCTGACGTGCCATGAACGCAATATGATCAGCCTCACAGTGCTCGGCGCTCACCACGACGAAACCCGTCATGCCACCCGCGCTGTGCTCATTCAATAACAGACAGGTGCGCCCATGACGCAGCGCACTCAGTACCTGGTCGATGTCAGCATAGTCTTCGACCGACACTAGGTAGCCTCCGCACTGGCTTCAAACTGCATCAGCCGCTCTAAGTAGCGAGCAATCACGTCCACCTCTAAATTGACCGGACTGCCCACACGATATTCACTGAAGACGGTCTCCTCCCAAGTCTGCGGAATGATCGTGAGTTCAAAATGACAACCCTCCACCTGATTCACGGTCAGGCTGGTTCCGTCGACACAGATACTGCCCTTCATTGCGACATAGCGTGCCAGTGTCTCCGGAGCCGCAATGCGGACGCGCCAAAAGCGCGCATCCTCAATGATGTTGTCGACATGGCCCACACCATCGACATGACCACTCACCAGATGGCCCCCCAGTGGCGTACTGAGCGTCAACGAGGTCTCTAAATTGACCGAGTCGCCAACGCCTTTGGTACCCAGCGTTGTCAAAGAGAGACTCTCAGGTGAGACATCGGCCCAGTACCCCTCTCCAGTCAGTTCTGTCACGGTAAGGCACACGCCGCTGGTGGCGATACTGTCACCCAGCGAAACCCCGTCTAGCGGAAGCTTTCCGCTCTCGATGCACAAGCGTATATCTTGTTCGCCCGACTCGATGGCAGCGATACGACCAACCGCCTGAATAATCCCTGTAAACACAACGGCTCCTTTTTCGTGTATCCCAACGACTATGCGCTCAGCAATGCGGGAGTGGTCATTGGGGTCGCCATGATACGCAGATCTGTCCCGGAACGGGTCACCTCTTCGAGCTGAAATTTGGGGCTCTCTGACAGCGTATCGATCGCAAAGCCCGCCATGGGCCGCCCCGTATCGCCGAGCAGACAGGGGGCTTGGTAGACCACGAGCCGATCTACCCATCCACCCTCAATCAGAGCCCCCGATAACTGCGGGCCCGCCTCGATCAAGATCGTGTTGAACGATTGCGCCCCAAGATAATGAACCCAGTCGTCCAGCACAATCCGCCCACGTTGATCCACGGGCAGCTGATGTTGCTCAATCGATGAGTCCATTTTGATACCGGGTGCGGTAATGACGGTCGTCGGCGAACCGTTTAGTATTCGCGCGTCGATCGGGGTGCGACCCTGCGAATCCAACACCATACGATGCGGCGGCGAACGCAGTGCCCGCTCGCTTTCTTCGCTACTGAGTGAGGATTGGTCTGGCCGCAGAGTGAGCTGGCAATCGTCCGCGAGGACCGTACCAATACCCGTCACAATCAGGTCTGACTCTGCCCGCAACCGCTGCACATCTTGCCGGGAGGTCTCGCAAGTAATCCACTGACTTTCACCCGTTGCCATGGCCACTCGACCGTCTAAAGACGCCGCCACTTTCAGCGTGATCTGCCCCCACCCGCGTCGCATACGGAGCAAGAACCCTGCTAGGTGCTGCTCGGCCTGATCCGCCAGCACACCCACTTCAACGGCAATACCCGCTGCCCGCAGCAGGGCGATGCCTTGGCCGGATACGCTGGGATTAGGGTCCTCGATCGCCACCACCACCCGCGTCACACCGGCATCGATCAGGGCCTGTGCACAGGGGCCTGTGTGACCCTGATGACTACAGGGTTCCAGCGTGACATAGGCGGTAGACCGTTGGGCGTTGACGGCACTTTGCAGTGCCATCACCTCTGCATGTGCTTGACCCACTGGCTGGGTGTAGCCCGACCCGATCACCTCACCATCACGGGCGAGAACGCAGCCAACAGCGGGATTCGGGGCCGCCCAAAAACGGGCTTGGCGCCCCAGATCGATCGCGCGTTGCATCAACGCACGATCAGCCGCCTCAGTCACAAATCTTCGCCTTTTTGCGGTTCCGCCTCTAGCGATTCAATCGCATCACGAAACTCAGCGAGGTCCTGAAAGCTGCGGTAGACCGACGCAAAGCGAACATATGCCACATGATCCAGCACCTTGAGTGAGCTCATGACTTGCTCGCCCACTTTTAAGGATTGAATCTCACGTTCGCCAGTAGCGCGCAACCGATGTTTAATTTGGTCGATTTCTGCCTCAATGCTTTCTACCGAGACGGGGCGTTTTTCAAGAGCCCGCAAGAGCCCAGAACGCAGTTTTTCCTCATCGAAAGGCTCTCGGCTGCCATCTTGTTTGATGACCCTCGGCAAAACCAATTCAGCCACTTCGTAAGTGGTAAAGCGCTCAGCACAGCTGAGACATTCTCGCCGGCGACGCACCTGAGCGCCCTCGGCAACTAATCGAGAATCAATCACCTTGGTCTCGTCGGTACTACAAAAAGGACAGTGCATACGATCGACAGCGCCTCAAGCGGCACTGCTCCTGTTAACGAGCGTAAACCGGCAACGTTGCGCACAACGCCTTCACTTGCTCACGCACTGCGGGAATCACCTCGGCACTAGTGCCGCCCTCAAGCGAAGCCAAGACATCGCAGATCCAGCCGGTCAGTTGCTCCGTTTCGGCAACACCAAAACCACGCGTCGTAATCGCCGGGGTGCCCAATCGCAACCCAGAGGTCACGAAGGGAGAGCGTGGATCGTTGGGTACCGCGTTCTTATTAACGGTGATGTAGGCCTCGCCTAAGGCTGCGTCGGCGTCCTTACCGGTGTAATCCTTGCCAATCAAATCGAGCAGCATCAGGTGATTATCCGTGCCGCCAGACACAATTTTGTGGCCTCGCTCGACAAAGGTGGCCGCCATCGCCTGAGCATTTGCAATCACCTGCTTTTGGTAATCGATAAATTCAGGCGCCATCGCTTCTTTGAAGGCGACTGCCTTGGCTGCAATCACGTGCATGAGTGGCCCGCCCTGAGCACCGGGGAAAATGGCCGAATTAAACTGTTTCTCCAGCGCCTCGTTACTGCGCGCCAAAATCAGTCCCGAGCGCGGACCACGCAAGGTCTTGTGGGTAGTGGTGGTTACCACATCAGCATAGGGGATGGGGCTGGGATAAACGCCCGCTGCGACCAGTCCGGCGACGTGCGCCATGTCAACGAGCAGATAAGCACCGACCTCGTCGGCAATCTCTCGGAAAATCGACCAGTCTAGGGTCCGGCTATACGCCGAAAATCCGCCAATAATGAGTTTGGGCTGATGCTTGCGCGCCAGATCGCGCACGACCTCGTAGTCGATCAGGCCTGTGTGCTGGTCAATGCCGTACTGAACCGCATTATAAATCTTGCCCGAAAAATTCACGGACGCGCCATGGGTTAAATGCCCTCCGTCCGCAAGGCTCATGCCTAATACCGTGTCACCGGGCTTGAGCAGCGCCTGAAAAACAGCAATATTGGCGCTGGAACCAGAATGCGGTTGAACATTGGCAAAGTCAGCGCCGAACAAGGCTTTTGCGCGCTCGATGGCCAGCGTTTCCGCCCGATCGACAAACTCACAGCCGCCGTAATATCGCTTACCCGGGTACCCTTCTGCGTACTTGTTGGTTAACACAGAACCCTGCGCCTCCAGCACACGCGGACTGCAGTAATTCTCTGATGCGATGAGTTCGATATGCTCTTCCTGACGCACGGTCTCAGCGTGCATCGCTGACCAGAGCTCGGTATCAAAGGCTTCAATCGTCTGTGAGTCGCGATCAAGATACTGCGACAACTGAGTAGCGGCTTGATTCATAATGTGATCCTACAGGTTAGGTGGGAGCAGACTTGCTCCCATCGTGGCGCGATAAAGTAGAATGTTAGCGGAACACGACGCAGGCGTCAGGATTTTGTGGGGAAAGCACTCACAAATACCTATGTCTGTAGCAATAGGCAATTTGAGGCGTCCCGAGGGGCAATATTGTGCGCATCAGTATCTTTGGCAGTGGTTATGTTGGCCTAGTGCAGGCGGCCGTATTCTCTGAGGTGGGTCACGATGTGATCTGCATGGACATCGATCGCGACAGAATCGCCCGCATTCAGAACGGCGATATTCCCTTTTTTGAGCCTGGGCTCGGTGGATTACTGCAAGCGGGTCTCACCCAGCAGCGACTACGCTTTACCAGTGATAGTCAGGACGCCATTGAGAGCAGCGACTATTTATTTGTGTGCGTCGGGACGCCCTCCCTGCCCGATGGCAGTGCTGACCTTCAGGCGGTCATGGCCGTTGCAACCGATATTGCTAAACACATGACGAGCCGCAAG
>JABJAS010000138.1 GCA_018666055.1 Halieaceae bacterium
GTGCCGAATATGAAGGGTTACGAACTGGCGGTTCGGGCTGGGGTTCGTTGTCATGCGATTGCGATTGCAGCGACCGAAGGAATGAACCAGAACAATATTCGTAAAGGGCTTGATGACACCTTTACCATGGCCGAGGAAATACTCGATCGCGCTGCTGCTGAGGGGGTCGATATTCACGTTTATCTCGCGGTCGCTTTTGAATGCCCCTATGAGGGCGCGGTGGCTGAAGACCTTGTTTTAGCGCAAGTTGAGCGGTTAATGCGACATAACCCAGCCCGTTTGCTGATTGCCGATACCATTGGTGCCGCGAATCCCGCAGCCGTGCAGTCGATGATGCAACAACTGATCGATCGCTACGGTCCAGAGCGACTGGGTTGCCACTTTCACGATACGCGCGCAATGGGCCTCGCCAATGTCTACGCCGCGTTACAGGCGGGCGTCAGGCAATTCGATGCCTCAGCGGGCGGCTTAGGCGGTTGTCCCTTTGCGCCGGGTGCAAAGGGCAATGTGGCCACCGAAGACGTCGTTATGCTCTGTGAATCGATGGGGTATCAAACGGGAATCAATATGCCCAAGTTACTCGACGCCGTCTCGCTATTGGGGGAGATGATCGGGTCGCCACAAGGGGGCAGGGCTCATACTTGGCTGACAAAGCAATGCGCTTAAGCTAATTAATGCGGGTTTCAGATGCCATTGTGGGTCGACAAAGTGTGCGTGCCTTTTCCCCCGACAAACCGGTTGCCGACAGTCTGATAGACGACTTATTGGAGATCGCGGGGAGAGCCCCCTCTGGCTCTAATATTCAACCCTGGCAGGTTTATGTGGTGCGAGGGGAGCACAAGGCGCGCATCACCGAGGTTTGTTCAGCACGCTACTTAGCCGGCGATGAAGGGTGCCCCGAGTACTTTTATTACCCGCAGGCTTGGCGCGAGCCCTATATTGGCCGTCGCCGAGAGACGGGTTTTGGGCTATATGGATTATTGGGGATAGATCGTCACGATGGGCCTGCCGTTCAGGCTTACCGCGTTTTGAACTATCAGTTTTTTGGCGCGCCGGTGGCGTTATTCTTTACCATCGATCGTGACATGGAGCAGGGGAGTTGGGTCGATTACGGGATGTTTCTGCAATCACTCATGCTGGCAGCCAGAGAGCAGGGCCTAGAAACCTGTGCACAGGCGGCCTTTTGCCCTTACTACGATTCGGTGATGCCTATCTTGGGCGCGCCCTCTGAGCAAATGTTGGTCTGCGGGATGTCGATAGGGTACGCCGATCCCGACGCGGTCATTAACGAGTATCGAACATCGCGTTTATCGGTCGATGTCTTCAGGACACGACTCAGTTAACCGACCTGAGCAGTGCTCTCGGCATGCCTCTCAGTCGTATTCTCAGCGCTCTTCTCAGCACTGCACTTAGCACTGTTCTCAGCACTAGCCTCCAGTGACACCCCGGGCCATGACAGTTCAGCGCTTAATGATTAGCTAGCGCGTGCCACCATTTGCTTGGCAATGATCATTCTTTGGATCTCGTTAGTGCCCTCACCAATACAAAGGAGCGGCGCATCGCGATAAAAGCGTTCGATCTCGTAATCGGGGGAGTAGCTATAACCGCCAAAGACGCGCATGGCATCGAGGCTGTTTTGCACTGCCGCCTCTGACGCAAAAAATTTGGCTTGTCCTGCTTCCAGATCGCAACGTTCTTGCTGGTCAAACTTTGTGGCGGCTTGATGCACCAAGAGTTCGGCGGCGGCCGCACGGGTCGACATCTCGGCGAGTTTTAATTGGATCGCTTGGTGCTCGGCAATCGTCTTGCCAAATGTTTTACGTTCCATGGCGTAGTGTAGCGCCATGTTAGTGGCGCCTTTTGCCATGCCCGCGCCGCGTGCGGCGATATTAATGCGACCGAGCTCTAGCCCACCAGCAACCTGCTGAAAGCCTCGGCCTTCCTCACCGCCCACCAGGTTATCTGCCGAGACTCGGAAGTTATCAAAAATCAATTCAGCGCTATCGATTGCGCGATAACCCAGTTTTTTAAGCTTTTTACCAACGGTAAACCCCTCGCCTTTTTCGCAAATGAATAAACTCATGCCACGGTGAGCGGGCGATACGGTTGGGTCGGTTTTGGTTAACACCGCGAGGCAGTTGCCGTAAATGCCGTTGGAGATCCACGTTTTAGTGCCGTTGAGAAGGTAGTCAGTACCGTCTTTTTTGGCTGCCAAGCGCAGGCTCTGGAGGTCGGATCCGGCGTCCGGTTCCGTGAGGCCGATCCCGCCACGCAGTTCACCGGTTGCAAATTTCGGCAAGAAATACTCTTTTTGGGCATCGGTACCGGCGCGCTCAACACAATTTGCCATGATGAGATGTGAGTTGAAAATGCCCGATGGCGCCATCCAGACTTCGCAAATGCGTGACACGATTTTGGCGTAGGTTGAGGCACTGAGGCCCAGTCCACCATAAGTCTCAGAAATGGTGGCACCGAAGAGCCCGAGTGCTTTCATTTGTTCCACTAAGTCGCTGGGGTACTCATCGGCCTGATCATGCTCTTTGGCGATTGGCCGCAGCTCTTGCTCAACCCATTTGTCGATCGTTGCAAGGATTTGCAACTCAACAGATTCGTCGTGA
>JABJAS010000015.1 GCA_018666055.1 Halieaceae bacterium
AGCTCGAAGTCGAGCCGGTCACGGTAAGCAGTGAGCTGCTGGTCCGTCTGACCGGGGAATCGCTCACCCAGACCCTCAAAAGACAAACGACTCAGAAACTGCTCAATCCCTTCACCTTCTGGCACAGGGTAATTGGGTAAGAAAGGTTCGCCGAGGCTCAGAGTAACGGAGCAACGACGGGCAATTTCAACTGTATTCTCAAGCGCTTCAGGAATGTCCTTAAACAAATCGGCCATTTCCTCCGGCGAACGGAGGTATTGCTGCTCGGAGTAGGTGCGCGCCCGGCGAGGGTCATCCAATGTTCGTCCGTCGCCAATGCAAACCCGCGCCTCATGCGCCTCGAACTCGCTGGCATCCAGAAATCGAACATCGTTTGTGGCCACTACGGGACAAGCATACTCGCTAGCGAGCCGAACAGCTGCATGCACATACTCTTCTTCATCAGAGCGTCCAGTGCGCTGCAATTCGAGATAATATCGGTTTGGGAACCATTGCAGCCATCGCTGTAAAGACGATCGCGCATCGTCCTCACGACCGTGCAAGAGGGCCTGACCGACATCACCCTGCCGTCCGCCTGACAGCGCGATCAACCCATCAGAATGTGCTTGAACCCAATCTAGTTGTACTCGAGGTCGACCTAAGAACTGGCCCTGCTGATAAGCCTCAGACAGCAACAGCATTAAGTTCTGATAGCCAACCTCATTTTGAGCGAGCAAACACAGCTCATGATGTCGCTCCTGGTCACTGGGATCAATGACATGCAGATCAGCACCAACAATGAGTTTAATACCCTGAGCCGCGGCCGCTTTATACGCTTTCAATAAACCGAAGAAATTATGGTGGTCCGTAATCGCAACAGCGGGCATTGCTAATTCTGCTACCCGTGCCATCGCCGGCTTGATGCGCAGCAGCCCATCTATCAGCGAATATTCAGTATGGAGCTTGAGATGCACAAACGACGTCATAACGACACGCTAACCCACCTCTGGACGCGCCAGCAAGCGTTTCACTGGACCAAAACTCCGTCGGTGCACCGGCGATACTCCCAGCGACGCTAAGGCCGCTATATGAGCCTTAGTGGGATACCCCTTGTGAGTGGCAAATCCATAGCCGGGATACTGATCATCCAAGATCACCATTTCGCTATCCCGGGTCACTTTCGCCACGATCGACGCAGCACTGATCGCAGGCTCAATCAGATCACCCTTAACTATCGCACGCGCCTCATAGGACCATCGTGGGAGATGATTACCATCGACTAGAACAAGAGAAGGCTGCACCGATAGCCCCTCCACAGCGCGCCACATGGCGAGCAGTGAAGCCTGCAGAATATTCAGCTCGTCAATTTCAGCGACGGTGGCTCTGCCCAACGACCAGCTGACTGCCTCTGATCGTATCGTCTCTGCAAGCCGCTCCCGTTGCCGCGGAGACAGTGCTTTAGAGTCGGTTAGTCCCGCTGGTGACGAATCACCCAAGATGACCGCTGCAGCGACCACATCGCCCGCCAGCGGGCCTCTTCCTACCTCGTCCACGCCAGCAACAATGCTGCCGCCAGAGATTTGAAACAGATCTGGCGTTTGCATCACGCGTCAGTCAGTTCTAACAGCGCCTCGGCACTGCGTTCAGCGAAATTACCGCCAATTTGATCAGCCAGCTCGCCGAACCACTGAATTTGTTGCTCAGCATCAGCCCCAAGCACGCGCCCTACTGCCTCCGCAAGCCGATCAGGGGTCGCCGCTTGCTGCAGTAATTCCGGCACGATCTCGCGCCCTGCTAAGATATTCGGCAAACCAACATGGGTACTGGTTACCATCCGCGACAGCACCATCCAAGAGGCTGCGGCCATGCGATACGCGATCACCATCGGCTTGCGCAATAACATCGCCTCTAAGGTTGCTGTCCCCGATGCAATCAGCACGGCATCACTCGCCTGCATCGCATCCCGTCCTCGGCCGCTGATCACCGTCACGCCGCCACCGTTATCGCCTAGCAAGGCTTCTATCTCAGCTCGACGGCTCGCGTCTGCGGCGGGAATCACAAAATGCAGGGCACGATCGCGTTGCTGTAATAACCGCATAGTCTCTAGAAAGGTGGGCATCAGATGCCGCACTTCTGCCTCACGACTGCCTGGTAGCACCGCAAGACAGGTTTGATCGAGAGGCAGTCCAAATTCATGCCTCAGTGCTTCACGCGTCGGCATCGACTGCAATTCGTCGACCAATGGATGTCCAACGCAGACTGCATCAATACCTGCCTCTTCATAGATTTTAATTTCAAAGGGTAATAGGCATAGCATTTTATCCACCGCTCGCTGAATGCGGCGGATTCGTCCTTTGCGCCATGCCCAAACGGAGGGGCTCACCAAATGAGCCGTTGGGATGCCCGCCGCGCGAAGGCGCTGTTCGACGCCCAGATTAAAATCAGGACTGTCAACGCCAACAAAGCAGTGCGGGTCTTGTGCCTGCTGCTGGGCCACCAGTTCGTGTCGAATGCGCAGTAACTCAGGGAGCCGTTTCAACGGTTCAATCAAACCCATCACCGCAAGCCGGTCGATAGGGTACAAAGTGTCTAGCCCCGCAGCCATCATTCGCTCGCCGCCAATCCCATCGACGTGGAGATCGTACCCATGCGCTGACAGGGCCCTCAGCACAGCGGCTCCCAATATATCCCCCGACGTTTCTCCCGCACAAATACCAAGACGTAACGACTTGTCCACCACTAACGGACTATGCCCCGCTGAGACTGCATCAGGGAGTCGATCAGGGGTTGTAAACTGGGCGTTTCTGTCGTCATGGCCTGAAGTCGCTCCACCGCCGCATCTAGCGTCAAACCCTGACGGTAAAGAATCTTAAAGGCCCGTCGCAAGGCGGCAATTTCGGCACTATCAAAACCTCGCCGTCGCAACCCCTCGACGTTGATCGTTTTGGCTTCTGCAGGGCTACCTGCGACTGTGATGTAAGCCGGCACATCCTTTCCAATCGAGGTCCCCATACCGCTAAAGCTGTGGGCGCCTATTTTGCAAAATTGATGCACCAGTGTGTAACCCGATAATATCGCCCAATCTCCCACTTCAACGTGACCCGCCAAGGCCGTATTGTTGACCAAAATAGTATCGTTACCCACCCGACTGTCGTGCCCAATGTGGACGTAAGCCATTAAGAGATTACGATCGCCAATCTCTGTCAGCGAACGATCCTGAACCGTGCCGCGATGGATCGTGACATTCTCACGGATCACGTTATCGTCGCCAATGTGCAACTCTGTGGGTTCGTTTTGGTACTTCAGATCGGGGGTCGACTCTCCCACCGTCGAGAATTGATAAACATGATTGCGTGACCCGATGCGAGTCGGCCCTTTTATCACGACGTGAGATTCAATGACGGTCCCTGCACCAATTTCGACATCGGGACCAATCAGCGTCCAAGGCCCGACGTCAACAGATTCGTGAAGCCGCGCGCCGGGATCGACAATAGCGCTGGGGTGAATCATTTTTTATCGGTCAGCACAGAGGATAGTACCGGAGGCAGCGAGCTCGTCACCGACCCGTGCCTCCACGGCAAATTTCCAGATTCCACGGCGCTCACTGAGAATCTTGGCATGTAGCATGACTTGATCGCCGGGAATGCAAGGGCGCTTGAATCGCAAATTATCTGCACCCACAAAATAGTAAATCGATCCATCTGCGGGGGTTTTATCCATCGTGACGAACCCTAATATGCCAGCAGCCTGCGCCATTGCCTCCAATAATAAGACGCCTGGGAACACCGCTTTGCCTGGGAAATGCCCGTCAAAAAACGGTTCGTTAATGGTGAGGTTTTTATAGGCCTCAATCCGCTCGCCAGGTTCGACAGAAACCACTCTATCGACCAATAGGAACGGGTAGCGGTGCGGTAAACGAGTCCGAATCTCTTCGATATCCAACTTCATGCGTCCTGATCCCCACCTTGTTCTAAGCCAACCGCTTTCTCAAGTGCTACCAGCCGGCGCACTATCTTATCCAGTTGCGTGAATCGCGATGCGCTGCGCAACCAAGCTCTCAGTGGCTGAACCGGCGTACCAGATGAATAGTGGCCCGGCTCAGTGACCGAGCTCGCAACACGCCCTTGGCCCCCTATATGCACATCATCGGCGATCGTTAAATGGCCTGCCATACCTGCCTGACCAGCAATCACGCAGCGGGCGCCAATTTGAGTACCACCCGATATGCCCACCTGTGCTGCGATCGCGGTCCGCGTCCCAACACGAACGCCGTGGCCTATCTGCACCAAATTATCGATGATCACGCCATCCTCGACGACCGTGTCCTCAAGCGCGCCCCTATCGACGGTCGAATTAGCGCCAATCTCAACGTCGTTGCCAATATCCACCGAGGCGAGTTGCTGAATCTTTATCCAACCCTCCGCTGCGGGCGCAAACCCAAAACCATCGGCACCAATCGTCGCATTAGGGTGAACCGTGCAGCGCGCGCCGATTTTTACCGCGTGACAAATCACCGCACCCGGCTTGATCACCGTATCGTCACCAATCTGTGCACCTTGACCCACGAAAGCGCCCGCACCAATCCATACTCTGTCGCCGAGAGACACGTTCTCCTCGACATGGGCACCAGCATCTATCGTGACAGCCACACCCAATTGGGCTGCGTCTGAGACAACGGCGCGATCGTGCACAACGCCTGACGCATGGGGATGATTATCGAATATCTCCGTCGCTTTTGCGTACGCGACATAAGGGGTCTCAGTGATCAAAGCGCAGCCAGACCACTGGCCCACCCAGTCCGGGTGAAGAATGACCGCGCCGGCTTGAGTGAGGGATAGCTTACTCAAGTGGCGCTTCTCGGAAACAAAAGTGAGGTGCTTTGGAGAGGCCTTCTCCAGGGGGGCTAAAGCATCTATGGGGCGCGCCGGATCACCGCGTAGCTCAAGATCTAAAGCCGTCGCGATTTCCCCGAGCGCGGGCACTGAACTTACTCGGCGCCTAACTGATTCATCTTGTCAGTGACCTTAGCAGTAATGTTGTAGCCTAAGTCGGCATGAATGACCGCCTGTTGCTGCAACAAAAGACCAATCTGATCAGTCTCAATAATCTGACGCAAAACTTCCTGGGCCTGAGGCGCCAGCTCCTGCATCACACCCTGCGCATTTTGTGTCTGCAAAGTCTGAAGCTTCTTCGCAACGTACTCTAAGTCCGACTGTTTACTGGACATTTTCTGGCGAGCCGCAAGCTGGTCGTCTTCGCTCATCGCCGCTTGATCACGCTGGAAATCCTTGACCAACTCATCTAACTCAGCGCGCAACGTATCGAACTGCGCTTTATCAGACGCAAAATCTTCATTTTCTTCAAATTCTTGCATTCTCTGTTGCGCCACATCCGTCTGCAAAATCGCCTGTTCAAGATTGACGACCGCGATCTGGCCTTGCGCCACAACAACCGACGGTAACGCCGCCACTAACAGGCCTGCCAGCCACATACGTGCCTTCATCAAAAGATCTCCATTTTTCTAACCACTATCCTCTAGCCACTACTTTCTAGCCACTATTGTCTAGCCTTTAAAAGCCTCTGCCCAGCGTAAACTGGAAGACTTCCCTTTCATCAATTTCACTGGCGTTAAGCGGCTTCGCCAAGCTAAACGTTAGCGGCCCAAAACCAGACAGCCACGTCACACCAATCCCAACAGAATACCGTAATTCACCCGCGTCAATACCAAAACAATTCACCTGATTTTCACGGCAATTTGTATTGAAAACATTACCAATGTCTAAAAATAAAGCGGATCGCAATGAGCTTCTATCCTTGATAAACGGCATGGGGAACAAAATTTCAGCGCTGCCCTCTATTAAGACGTTACCGCCAAAAGGGTCAGGTTCGTTATAGAACTGCTGAATCGGTATCTTGCCGGTATTAGGGTCTATTCCGTAGCCATATCCTCGACCATCTGGTCCGCCCACCTCTGTCGGTTGTCCGTTTTCATCCACCGCCGTGACGGCGGTATTAGCGGAGTAAACCGAGGGTGGCGTACTGCGAGGGCCCAGGGTATTCGATTCATAGCCGCGCACCGAGCCGAATCCTCCTGCGAA
This sequence comes from Halieaceae bacterium, assembly GCA_018666055.1. GTDB lineage: Bacteria > Pseudomonadota > Gammaproteobacteria > Pseudomonadales > Halieaceae > Luminiphilus. The sequence goes on from JABJAS010000015.1 coordinate 6,078, forward strand.
AAAGTGTTCATAGAACGGCAGCTCACTGGTATCACCATAGCCATCGCCGTAGCCCAGCTCCCCCCGCAAATGCAGCGTAAAGTCGCTAAACAAAGGGTAATAGACCTCGCCGCGATAACTGAGCTTATAAAACTCGAGATCTGATAACGGCACGGCAATTTCTAAAGAGACCGATTGCGAGGCGCCACGAGTGGCTAATTGCCCTCGATTTAATGTCGATTGGATCCAGCTACCAGTCACGCTCCAGTTCAGGTACTGATTGCCATTAAGGTCCAGAAAACCTTCATTCTCAGGGGGCGACAAAGCCGACAGCGGAATCGTGTCGATGGGCTGCAATACCTCGGCCCCTGCGTAAGTGCCATCCGCTTGCTGTGTGGAGTAGAACCAGTAATCGATTTCTGGCGCTAGCCTCGGGCTTGCGGATATTTCTTGGACTGCATACTGCCCTTCAGTAATTTTGGTATCGGTTACCCCGAGTGAAAATCCTAAACGTTGCGTTTCACTAATCGGATAGCCGAAATTCATGCTGCCGCCATATGTGTCAGTGGTATAGCTGGCAACGTTAATTTCTGACAGGTCGGTTTTACGATAGAAAACTGTGAAGCCGCGGCTCACGCCATCCTCGGTAAAGTAGGGGTTGGTGTAGTTGAAGCTGATCACATCCTGGTAGCGAGACGAGTTGAGGGACACGCCGACTCGACGCCCCGTGCCCAGAAAATTATTTTGCTGCAGATTGAGCCCAAGAATCAGACCGGCATCCTGTGCATAACCGAGGCTGCCACCAATCGAACCGAAAGATTGCTCTTCCACCGAAAAATCGACATCGATGAGATCGTCAGAGCCTGGCACTTCGTTTGTTTCCACCGTTGCGGTCTTGAAAAAACCCAGCCGTTCAAGGCGAATACGGGATTGTTCAATCGCTGAAGACGAGGCCGGTGCCGACTCCATTTGCCGCATTTCACGCCGTAAAACATCATCCATGGTGGTTAGGTTGCCGGCGAAGTTGACGCGTCGCACATAGGTACGTTTGCCCGGGTCGATGAAAAATTTCATGACAACGGTGTTCGCCTCTTCATCGATATCAGGCATGCCTGTCACTTTGGCAAAGTTATAGCCCTCGTTGCCCAAACGCCGTGTCAAATAATCCTCGGTAGCCGTCACCAATTGCTGCGAATAAACCTGTTCCGGCTGAACGACTAGAAAGCGATTTAAATCCTCCTCGGGTAAGACGAGGTCACCGCTCAGGCCCACTTCGCTGACAGTGAATTTTCCACCCTCACTCACGTTGGCGGTAATGTAGACCTCGTCTTTGTTCGGCGACACCGCAACCTGCGTCGAATCAATACTGAATAATAGATAGCCTCTATCGAGATAATAAGACGAGAGTCGCTCTAAATCTGAGGTCAGTTTTTCTTTGGAGTACTTGTCATCGCCCCTGAAGAACGAGAACCATCCCGTCGTTTTCAACTCAAATAAATCAATCAAGTCATCGTCGGTATAGACCTCATTGCCAACAACATTGATGTGCTTAATCGTGGCCACGGTGCCTTCGTTCACGTCGATTGCGATCGATACTCTGTTGCGGGGTTCTGCAATGACCTCAGAATCGATCGTGGCATCGTATCGTCCTTGAAGAACATATTGACGCAACAACTCTAATTGCATCCCCTCGAGGGTCGAACGCTGAAATACTTGCCCTACCGACAGCCCCGCTCCCTTTAGTCCATCAAGCAGCGCTTCCGTTTCAATGGCTTTGTTGCCGTCGATAGTGATCTCGCTAATGCTGGGTCGCTCAGCGACCACAACGACCAATACACCGCCGTCTCGCGCAATCGAAATGTCGTCGAAATTACCCGAAGCAAATAGGCTCTTTGCTGCCGCCCTCACGGCGTAGACATCCACGGTGTCGCCGACGCCCACCGGTAACGCCGCAAAGACACTACCGGGGGAAATTCGCTGCAACCCCTCTACCCGAATATCCTGAATCACGAATGGCTCAGTCTGCGCTGCCGCAGATGACCACGGATTCAACAGCGCCACGAGCACAGCGAGCATGGATAGGGTGCGGATTGGGCAATGGTGTGAGTTCATGAGGCGCATAATGCCCTAATATCAAGCGAAGAACGCGGGTTTGCAGCCGCTCTCGGTCGATGGCAAATCCGCATCGACAGGGGTCTTTTCGAGGGCGCTAAATCGCTGTTCATACCGCGGACTTATAATTTCGACAGATCATTATACAGGGCAAAGACCATGATGCTCATCACTAAAACAAGCCCAATCTGCACGCCGGCCATTTGAACGCGCTCTGGGAGCGGCTTACCCAGCAGCGCCTCAACGCTATAAAACATCAAATGGCCCCCATCCAGCACTGGAATCGGTAATAGGTTCAGCGCCCCCAAAGACACACTCAGCAATGCCACAAAGCCCAGCCAGGCGACCCAGCCGGCCTCAGCGGTAGACGCTGCCACCTGAGCAATTGCGATAGGTCCCGATAGGTTAGCCGGGGAAATGAGTCCTTGCAGCATTCTGCCCATCGATTTAAAAGTAAACCCAATCAAATCACCAGTGCGCTGAATCGATGCCCACAAAGCGGTGAGCGGACCGCGCTCAAAGCGGCGCTGTTGCGACTCAGGCATGTCAGGGAGGGACACCGTCATACCCACCGACCCAAAGCGCTGGTTGTCGATCACTCGCTCTCTGGGCACTACCGTGAGCAGTTGGGTTGTGCCATCACGCTGCACCAGCACGTCAATCGGCACTTCAGGGCGCTCGCGGACATACCCCACCCAGTCCATCCATAATGGCATCGCCTGTCCATCAGCCTGCAAAATGAGGTCACCTACTTGAAAGCCCGCAGCAACCGCCGCACTGCCGTCTGTGAGGGCACCCACCAGCGGCAATACCGGGGGCACTTGGATGGTAATCCCCAACGCAGCCAACAAATTAGGCTGCTCTTCTCCAGCGAGCCAGCGCTCAATGGGCACTTCAGAGCGATGAATCGACTCTAGCCCAGGATAAGCGGCCGACAAGCGCAGCGTACCCGAATCACCAAGACGCTCTAGCAAGGCAAAGTTGAGTGCCGCGAGCGTCGGCGTTGGGTTATCGTCGATTGACAGAATCTCCTGCCCAGACACCAATCCTGCGCGGTCTGCTAGCGAGCCGGCCGATACTTGATCGATGAGCGGCACAATCCCCACTTCACCGCGCAAAAAAAGCATCCATAACACCAAGACTGCCAATAAAAAATTGGCAGCCGGTCCCGCGGCGGCGATCGCCATTCGCCGCGCAACGGGCTGACGATTGTAAGCCCTCGGGAGATCTTCATCGGCAACATTGTCTTCCCGCTCGTCTGCCATGCGAACGTAACCCCCGAGAGGCAATACTGCCACCACGTATTCCACATCGTCACGACCACGCCAGCGAATAAGCGGTCGTCCGAAGCCCACCGAAAAACGGAGCACTTTGACACCACTTCTGCGAGCGACCCAAAAATGGCCATACTCGTGAACCGCAACAACGATAGAAAACGTCGCGATGGCGATCAGCACTGTTTGCACCGTGTCTAGCATCACTGCTCCTTTTCGTGTCGCTCATTGAGTGAGGCAATCTGAGCAACCGCTTGGGCGGCGGCTGAACGAGCCTCCTTATCCAAGGTTTGGACTGCATCGAGACTCTTTGGTTCCGATAGAGTGACGGCCTCTAGGGCATTAGCAATGACCACATCAATCTCAGTGAAACGAATCTCACGCGCTAAAAAAGCTGCCACCGCGACTTCATTGGCGGCGCTAAAAACACACATGCCACCCGGTTGCGTAATCGCCCGCTTTGCCAACGCCAAGCAGGGGAACGCCGTCATATCCGGCGCCTCGAAATCGAGTCGCCCCGTGCTCACCAAATCCAATGGCGCCACACCTGCCGCCACGCGATCGGGCCAACCGAGGCAGTAAGCAATCGGCGTGCGCATATCGGGCTGGCCCAATTGCGCCAGGACTGAACCGTCGCAGTAGCGAATCATGGAATGCACGATGCTTTGGGGATGAACCACAATATCGATTTGATCGGGTGTTCGGTCAAATAACCAACAGGCTTCTGCGAGTTCGAGTCCCTTGTTCGCCAGCGTCGCCGAATCGACCGAAATCTTTTGCCCCATAGACCAATTAGGATGTGCGCAGGCTTCCTCAGGCGTCACCTCCGTTAGGGAGGCTCGCGTCCGCCCACGGAAAGGACCACCAGAGGCAGTTAAAATAATCTTTTCAACGTGATGCATCTGAGGACGACCACGCGCGTCAGTTGGCAGGCATTGATGCATCGCATTGTGCTCGCTATCAACCGGCAGCAACGCAGCACCGCCGCGCTTCACCGCGTCCATGAATAAACCCCCAGCGCTCACTAAGGCCTCTTTATTCGCCAATAGAATCGTCTTGCCCGCGCCCGCAGCACTCAATGTCGCCCGCAGCCCTGCAAAACCGACGATCCCTGCCACAACCGTATCAACAGCAGGCGCTGAGACGAGTTGATCGAGCATAGCTGCCCCACTCGACACCTCGGTCGCAGTCTGATCTTTCAGTTTTTCAGCCAGTGCTTGGGCCGCCTCTGGATCGCCCATGACAGCGTGATCGGGAGCGTGCAGGCGGCACAGCCGCTCCATCTCATCGACGGAACGATTGGCAGCCAGCACTGCGGGGCGATAACGATCCGGATGCCGCTGTATGACATCGAGCGTCGATGCTCCAATCGAGCCGGTGGCGCCTAGAACAGCGATCTGGCGTACCACTCAGTAACCCACCAATAACAACCCTAGCGCGAAAATAGGGGCCGCACCGCAGATGCTATCGAGTCGATCCAACAGGCCGCCGTGACCCGGCAGCAGGGTACCTGAGTCTTTCAACCCACACTCTCGCTTCAGGGCACTCACCGTCAAGTCGCCGACCACTGAGGCGCCTGCTGTCAGCAACCCCAGCGCGAGCAGCGATCCTAGATCAAGGTGGAGGTATGACGGGGGCAAGTTGCGCCACAGGACGAAAACCAATGCGGCAACACAGACCAGTCCCCCCCAAAACCCTTCCCAGGTTTTTGACGGACTGATCGCCGAGGCAAGCGCATGCCGGCCCAATTGCTTCCCCGCAAAGTAAGCACCAATATCCGCCGCCGCAACCGTTAGCATCATCAAGAACACCATCAAGGGGCCATTCGACAGCGTGAGGCAAAATGCCACAGCGACCCAAGTCATGGTCAACATCAACCATCCCATTAACCCGCGAATCCAAACTCGGCCCCAAAACCACTCTCCTGCGGGGTAGGATTTGAGCGCTAACAGCATAGCGGACCAGAGCATCGCGGCACCCGCAAGCCAAGGCCGAACAGCGACTGCCAGCTCAGTGTCACCCGCCGTGACCAGCATCCATAATCCCAAACTCAATAGAGGCACGATTGCTGCATAGGCCGCACGCGCGAGCACCGAATGGCAGCCGGCCAGTGCAGACCATTCCCATGCCCCGGCAAGGGCCACCAAAGCAAACAGCAGAGCCTGAACAGGGAAAGGCGCCAACAACAACACGGCGACGAAAGCGCCGACTATGATCAATGCTGTGATGACGCGTTGCCGAAGCATGTGCCTGCTCCTCCAGCTCACTCAGTAACGGTGCAACAAGGGACGAACACCGAAACGGCGCTCTCTGACCGCATAAGCGGCTAATGCAAGATCTAATACTGCCTCATCGAAATCGGGCCACAACACTTCAGTAAACCAAAACTCCGCGTAGGCCAATTGCCACAGCAAAAAGTTCGAGACTCGTGCTTCACCCGCAGTGCGAATACAAAGATCAGGATCCGGGATATCTGATGTACTCAGTCGTTGTGAAATCAGGTCCTCATCAATGTCCTCTGGAGCAACTTGCCCACTGGCCACATCGTGAGCAATCGATCGAACCACATCGGTCACGTCCCAGCGCCCACCGTAATCGAGCGCCAAGGTCAGCACAGCGCGATCGCCCGCCTGCGTCTGCGCCTCCGCTCTCGCGATCAGCTTCTGTAACGCAGGACTAAAACGATCCCGTCGGCCAATCACCCTCAACCGAACACCATCGGACACCAGTTTTGCCACTTCGTTGCGTAGATAGCGAGATAGGAGTGCGAGGAGCCCTCTGACCTCTGGCAGCGGGCGACCCCAGTTTTCACTGGAAAAGACAAACAAGGTGAGATAGTGGATGTCACGCGATTCGCAAGCGGAGACAATATCGCGAACGACTTCGGCACCCGCCTTGTGCCCCGCGACACCGAACAATCCCTCACGTCGCGCCCAACGATTATTACCATCCATAATGATGGCAAGGTGCCTAGGGGTGGATCGAAGCTGTATCTCTGATGCTTTCAATGGCGGTCTCAGCGATCGTTAGATCGCCATCAAATCCGTTTCTTTCTGACTGAGCGCCGTTTCCACTTTGGCGACATAGTCATCGGTTAATTTTTGGATGACGTCGTGTCCTCGACGCTCCTCATCTTCGGAGATGTCCTTCTCCTTCAGCAGTTCCTTCAGCATCGCGAGGGCGTCGCGGCGGGCATTGCGCAGAGACACCCGTGCCGATTCAGCCTCAGCTCTTGATTGCTTGGTGTAGCCCTTTCTCGTCTCTTCTGTGAGTATCGGCATCGGAATCCGCATGACCTCGCCAGCAGTCGATGGGTTCAACCCCAGATCCGACTTCATAATAGCCCGCTCGATATCCGGCGTAATAGACTTATCGAAAGCCACAACACTCAGTGTCCGAGCGTCCTCGATATTGATATTTGCCAGTTGATTAAGGGGGGTCTCTGCGCCGTAATATTCAACTCGAATGCTGTCCAGCAAACTCGGATGAGCGCGTCCGGTCCGTATCTTATTAAAGTTATGCGAGAGCGCTTCTAGCGCCTTCGCCATACGGTCATCGGCCTCTTGCTTGATGTCTTCAATCATTGGGACTATCTCGCTCCGCGCCCGCTACCGGGACTCATTTACCCTGAATAAGGGTCCCCTCATCGCCGCCTCTCACAATACTCAGCAGCGCACCTTTTTGGGCCATGTCGAATACTCTGACAGGCATTCCATGATCTCGCACCAGACAGATCGCTGTCAGATCCATCACGCCCAGCTTTTTATCTAGCACTTCGTCGTAGGTCAGGACATCATATTTTTCAGCCGTGGGGTCCGAGACCGGGTCAGCGCTATACACGCCGTCCACTTTGGTGGCCTTCAGAACAACGTCGGCTTCCACCTCAATGCCGCGAAGGCAGGCAGAGGAATCGGTGGTAAAGAACGGGTTACCGGTGCCGGCAGCGAAAATCACGACGTCCCCGTTGGATAAGGCGCGCAGCGCTTTACGTCGATCATAATGCTCAACAACGCCACTCATCGGGATAGAAGACATCGCCTGAGTCGCAATATTGGATCTTTCCAGCGCATCTCGCAGCGCCAAGGCATTCATGACGGTGGCGAGCATCCCCATGTGGTCACCGGTCACACGATCAAGACCTGCCGCACTGAGCGCGGCACCACGAAAGAGGTTGCCGCCGCCCACCACCAAGCCAATTTGGACGCCAATACCAACGAGCTGACCGATCTCAAGTGCCAGCTGGTCGAGCACCTTGGGGTCGATGCCGTAGGCTTCCTGACCCGTGAGTGCTTCGCCACTCAGCTTAAGTAAAATTCTCTTATATAGCTTGTCCGCAGCCATTCTGTGCTTCTCCTCGCCCGCTCAAGCCCGAGACTGACATGCTACCGGAACACACCGTGTTTTTTTACACAAACATTGGTGATACTTATCAAGTCGCTCAGAGGGGTTTGAAACCGCTCCCGCAGCCTCAATGGCACAGTCGCTCAATTACCGAGCTGCGCGGCGACCTCTGCGGCAAAATCCACCTTCTCGACTTCGATACCCTCACCGACTTCAAAACGACTGAAACCGATAATCTCGGACCCTGCTGCGGAGACCAATTTACCCACCGTCGTGTCTGGATCTTTCACAAAGGCTTGTTCAGTCAGACTGTTCTCTGACAGGAACTTGCGAATACGTCCATCGATCATCTTCTCGACAATCTCGGCTGGCTTGCCTGACTCCTGAGCCTGAGCGGCATAAATTTCACGCTCCTTGGCAACCACTTCCTCAGCCATTTGATCTGGCGAGATCACTTGGGGGTTCACCGCCGCAATGTGCATCGCCACATCCTTGGCCAATTCCGCATTACCCCCTCTCAATGACACCACCACCGCAATGCGGTTATTGCCATGAACATATCCACCCACTACGCCGGCACTGGCTTCGTGCACGACAACGCGGCGCACGCTAATGTTTTCGCCAATCTTTTGCACCAAGGCCTGGCGCGCTTCTTCAATATCGCCACCGGCTAAGAGATCGATGTCATTACTCCGCTGCTCAAACGCCTTACCCACCACCGTCTGAACAAAATTCAGGAAATTTTCGTCTCTGGCGACAAAATCAGTCTCGCTGTTGACTTCAACCATTGCTGCCAGACTCCCGTCTGGAGCCGATTGAATCGCCACAATACCCTCGGCCGCGGTTCTACCCGCTTTTTTAGCCGCCTTCATACCGCTCGACTTGCGCAGCGTCTCAATAGCCGCCTCAATGTCACCACTCGCCTCGGCTAGCGCTTTTTTGCACTCTAACAAGCCCAATCCGGTTCGTTCACGCAATTCCTTTACTTGAGCAGCAGACATCTCTTCACCTCAATCCATGCCATATTGGCCATTTGTGTGTGTTGACGAGGGCCCATCATCAGGCCCTCACCTTTCATACCATCGAGCCAAAGCTCAATTGGTACTCAAGTCGCGGGGGCTTCCGCCTCCGCATCAGGAGCCGCTGGCTCAGCGGATGCTGCAACGGGGGCTTCGGTAGCCGCTGGCTCTGCTACGGGCACCGCGGGGGCGTCAGGCGCCGCTGCCTCAGGGCTGGCATCTAGCTGCTCAGACGCAGCAGTGTCATCTTCAGCGACCTCAACAAACTCATCAGCCGAGACTACCTCACCGCCTTGCGCCTTGCCGGCAATGACCGCGTCGGCCACTGCAGCAACGTACAGCTTGATAGCACGGATCGCGTCATCATTTCCGGGGATCACAAAATCGACGCCGTCAGGGTTGCTGTTGGTATCGACAATGCCAATCACAGGAATGCCCAGCTTGTTGGCTTCCGTTACTGCGATGCGCTCGTGATCAACGTCTACGACAAACAGCACGTCCGGCAGCCCGGTCATTTCTTTAATGCCACCAATTGAACGCTCTAACTTTTCTTTCATGCGAGACCGCATCAGCGCTTCTTTCTTCGTCAGCTTAGCGAAAGTGCCATCACTCTCCTGCTCCTCTAACTCCCGCAGTCGCTTGACTGAGGAACGGATGGTCTTGTAGTTGGTCAGCATGCCGCCCAACCATCTATGACTGACA
>JABJAS010000139.1 GCA_018666055.1 Halieaceae bacterium
ATGCCCAAGCCACTGAACTCACCTTGTGTGTTTTCCTGCAGTGAGTCGTAAGCTTTTTCTTCTAGAAAGACAGAGTGTGGATCGAGGCCGGACAGCATTCCCTGAACGGCCATTTCAAACAGTTTGCTATCCGGCACTGATTCAACATAGCCCTGGCGAATTTGGTTAAAGACATCGGCAAACATTTGTAGCTCTTCAAGGGGCAGAGATTGGCGTTCCTCAAGATCCGCTTGGTGAGGATTATCGTGGGGCCCCTCGGCTGTTTCTTGCGCGCTAACGGGCTGGCACACCAGTGCAGTGAAAAAAAGTCCAAGTCGAAACGGGCGGAGGAACGCGTCCATGGTGGAATCCTACAAACAGTCGAAGGTGAATATTAACTGATTATCGTTGACGCGCTGAGCGTTGAATCCAATCGGCGGGATCTATTGGTTTCCCCTTTTGTCTCATTTCAAAGTAGAGCCCGGTCCGTTCGCTGCCACCGCTTGCTCCGACTTTGGCAATGATGTCGCCCTGACGCACAAACTCTCCCTCGCCGCGAAGCAGGCTATGATTTTGTGCATAGAGAGAAAGCCACCCTTCTCCATGGTCTATGACAATAATGAGACCTTGGCCGCGTAACCAATCCGAAAAAATAATGTGCCCATCAAAAATAGCGCTGACAGGCTCACCTTGTGGTGCAGGAATGAGCCAACCTTGCCAGCGAATATCTGTGTTGCGTTTGGCACCAAATCGATTGCTTGGTTTGCCATTGACCGGCATGGCCAGTGAGTTGGTTGCTTCGGAGAAGGGGGTCCGTTTCATGGGCGCGCTTGGTGCTGCTAACGCCAGTTTCGCGAGCAGCGTATCTAAGTTTCTTTTATTTTCTGCAAGCACGGCTAAGCGCTGTTGGTCATTTTCCAATTGGTCGTTGAGTCGCGCGATCGTCTCTCCACGCTGAGCCTGCTGCGTCGTCAGTTGCTCGAGTAAACCGGCGATGGCGGTCGTTTGTTGAGTGGCTTCGCGCTCCGCTGCTTGCAAGGCGGACGCATTGTTTTCTAGAATCTTCAGCCCCGCTTCATAGCGCGTCACGGTATCTTTTTGTGCGGTTAGCACCAGTTGGTAGTAGGCAAGATGACGGGCGATATCGTCAGGGTGTTCATCGCCCAGCCATACTCGCAATCCGCCCCCTTGATGCAACAACCACAGTTGCTGAATACCCATTGCCATTGCTTGCTCTAACTCAGCCTGTTGAGTTTGCAGTTCGGTACCCTCTCGTTGTAGCGCCGCTATCTGCTGTGAGAGCGCTGATCGTTTGACCGTTAGGTTTGATAATTGCGTATCGGTTTGACTAATGAGCCGTTCAGTGTCGCGCAGAGACCCCTGTAAGGCGTCTCGCGCTGCTGATTGCTCCGTTAGGCGTATTTGCGTTGCAACGATATCGGCTTCTAATACGGTAATTTGTTCCTGCGTGTCTCTTTGTTTTGAGGCAGTCTCGGCTGTATCAGCTGACGCAAGAAGCGGCGCCGCGAGATACCACAGGCCTAGGAGCAATCTGTATCGGAGCCGCCCGGTGATGAGCTGATAGCGGGGCACGCGATGGCGGGCCATAGAGGGCGAACTCAGCGGGTCAATAGATTGCGACCCGACATGGCGGAGGGAATCTTTAAGTCCATCATTGTCAGAATTGTGGGTGCAATATCGGCCAGAATGCCGCCGGCAGGATCCAAGCCCTGGAAACGCGAGCCAAGGTAGATGAGGGGTACGCGCTCAGTGGTATGTTGGGTGTGGGGTTGATCATTCACATAGTCTTTCATTTGCTCACAGTTACCATGGTCAGCAGTGATCAGGCCCTGGCCGCTGTGCGCTCGAAGCGCCAACACCACTCTGCCAATACACTCGTCTAAGGCTTCAACTGCTGCCACAGCGGCATCGAATTGACCAGTGTGTCCGACCATATCGCCATTAGCAAAATTGACGACGATAAAATCGTACTCTCCCGCACCAATGGCGCGCACTAATGCGTCGGTCACCTCAGGCGCGCTCATTTCGGGCTGCAGATCGTAGGTCGCCACGTCGGGAGATGGTATCAATGTCCGTGTCTCGCCAGTGAATGTCGCTTCACGACCCCCGCTGAAGAAAAAGGTGACGTGGGCATACTTTTCAGTCTCGGCAATTCTCAGCTGTGTTAGCCCCTGTTCTGCCAGTATCTCACCGAGGCTATTATTGAGCCGGCTAGGGGGGAAGGCGACCTTACAGCCCAGCGATGCGGCGTATTCAGTGGTGGTGACGAGCACCAGCGCCGGTTTAGCAGGACGATCGAAGCCTTGAAAATTGTCTTCCGTGAATGCTTGGGTGAGCTGTCTAGCGCGGTCTGCGCGAAAGTTCATGAATAGCAACGCATCGCCATCGGCCAGGGTGACGCGATCGCCGATGCCTGTGGGGGCGACAAACTCATCGTCTTCTCCCCGGTCATAGGCGTTAGACAACGCCAGTGCCGCTGATGAGGTGAAGTAACGGGCCTCCCACTGTGTGAGGAGATCGTAGCTTTGTCGAATCCGCTCCCACCGGTTATCTCTGTCCATCGCCCAGTATCGGCCATGCACTGAGCCAATCCGTCCCACCCCGAGCTCGGCAAATACTGCCTCGGCTTTTTCGAGAGATGTTTGAGCGCTTCGGGGGGGCGTATCTCGACCGTCCAAAAAGGCATGCAAATATAACTGCTGTGCGCCGCGCGCAGCCGCGAGTCTTAAAGCAGCGAAAAGGTGTTCTTCATGGCTATGGACGCCACCGGGCGAGAGCAACCCCATGATATGGACCGCCTTACCGGCCGCAACCGCAGCATCAATTGCTTGGCAGTACTCGGGATTGGTGTCGAAATCACCTTCGCTGAGGGCCTTGTCAATACGCGTTATCGATTGATACACAATCCTGCCCGCGCCCAAGCTCATATGGCCCACCTCGGAGTTGCCCATTTGCCCCTCAGGCAGGCCGACATCAAGGCCCGAGCTCGAAATTAACGTATGGGGCGCTTCACGCCACAGCTGATCGAGGTGGGGCGTTTGTGCTGCGCGAATTGCATTGTCCTCGGTTGCGTCGCGATGACCGAAGCCATCAAGGATCATGAGCAGCGTTGTTGGTTTTGCTGGGGCCACGGTCAGTCAGGCTCAATTAAAAGACACGTCAACAGTGTAACGCGGTGGCGGCGACTGAACACCTTTATAGCGACGATGAGAACGACGATGAGAGCGACGACGGATGGGCATTGAGTGCTTTACGCGACACGGTTGGTGAGACTCGAACACCCGATACCGTGCGCAATGGGCTCCGATGACTCGCCTCTACCGCCTTGGGGGTGCCCAAGGCTCGTCGCAGTGCTGTCGCGGTAGAGCTTAGGCGGCTGGCGGCAATCGACCCGGTCATGGCACCGGCGCACGTCTTGACTGGAGGGTGGCTGATTGAACGGATATACTCACCGGTCGCCGACGGGTTGCCGCGGGAGCGGCAGTAAGACTTCAGCTGGCGCAATG
>JABJAS010000140.1 GCA_018666055.1 Halieaceae bacterium
GGCGCTGCGCGGTCAGGAGAGGATGTCTACAACGCGGCTTGCATGGCATGTCATTCCGCTGGTATTGCGGGTGCGCCGAAAGTCGGTGAGCAGGTGGCCTGGGCCAGTCGTATTGCAAAAGGCATGGATGCCCTATACGACAGTGGTATTAATGGCGTCGCGGGCACTGGCATGATTGCGCGAGGTGGTTGCGTCGATTGTTCTGATGATGAGATCAGATTAGCCGTTGACTTTATGGTCGACGGTAGCCGCTAAGCGCTTTAGACAGCCGACTGGCCGTCTATTTCTCTGAAAGACAGCGCGGTCTCGAGATGGGTAATAGAGACCGTGTCACTGCCCCCTAAATCAGCGAGCGTGCGGGCCACTCGTAGCCTGCGGTGAGCGCTTCTCGCCGACAATGACAGTGCCTTGATTGCCGCGACGAACCAGGTATGTGTCTTGGGCGCGAGTCGGCAAACACTGATCAATTGATCCCCCTCCAACGCGCTGTTTAAACAGTGTTGGCGGGTTAACTGTCGCTCACGAAGTTTTATCACACGTTCCCTCACGGTCTTAGAGTGCGCCTTCGAGGGGCGTTTGCTCAACAGCGCATCGGGCGGCGGTCGGTCGATCGTAATGTGGAGGTCGATGCGATCCAGTAACGGGCCAGACACCCCGCGCCAGTAGCGTTGAATGGCGGCCGGTGTGCAATGGCAGGTGCTTTCTGGCCTGCCTGTCATGCCGCAGGGGCAGGGGTTCATGGCGGCAACGAGCTGAAACTGCGCGGGATAAGTATGCTTGTGAGCCGCACGAGAGACGGTGATTTCACCCGTCTCTAATGGTTGGCGTAGCTGATTCAGCACAGCCCGCGGAAATTCGGCCAGCTCGTCTAAAAACAATACGCCCGCGTGGGCCATGGAGATTTCACCGGGAATCGCTTGCGATGTGCCGCCCATCAGCGCGGCAATACTGCTCGAGTGATGCGGCGCTCTGAAAGGGGGGGCTTCGCAATGGGGCAGTCCTGCCAGATCACGCAGCAAACCAACTTCTCGCCGCTGCGCTGGGGTGACGGGCGGTAAGAGCCCTGGGAGTACCGAGGCAGCCAGTGTTTTGCCGATCCCCGGTGGCCCCGAGATCAACAGATGGTGGCCGCCGGCAGCGGCTAACTCGAGTGCACGACACAGCAGGGGTTGCCCACGGATCGCTGATAAATCTGGGTAGGTGATCGGTGCGCTGTCGTGGGAATGATTTGTTACCGACAGCGTTGGGTTGGGTTGCTGAAGCTGTCCACACAGCGACAGCAGGTCCGGCGCCGCAATGATGCGGCTTTGGGTGACTGAGGCCAGCACTGATGCGCCCTCGATCGCAACACCGCAGGCACAGCCGGCCTGCGTGGCCGCGACCACTGCGCTCAACAAGCCACGGCACTGTCTGATACTGCCATCCAAGCCCAACTCACCGAAAAACTCTCGACGATGGGCGATCGCCTCGGGTAGCTGCTGTGATGCGATCAACAGGCCTAATGCCACTGGCAGGTCGTAACGAGCCCCCTGCTTGATCGACTCCGCAGGGGCTAGGTTCACGGTAATGTGGTAGTCGGGCCATTTGAGGTGTGAACTGATAATGGCACTGCGAATACGACCCCGCATAGCGCGACATTCTGTGTCCGACAGACCGACGACGTGGAATCCAGGTAGGCCAGTGGTCAGGTGAATTTCGGCAGTAACGCTGGGTGCGTCAAGGCCCGCTTGGCCACGCGTTCTGATAAAGGCGAGGTGCATAGATCGTCCTTGATCTCTTAAGGGCAGGCGGTCACATCAGTTGGGTTGCCGAGTGGCTGACGACTGCTTTCCCGCCTCAGGGCTCTATTGGTTGCTCCAGAGCGTCGCTTAGCGCTTCAATTTGCTGTTCCAGTGTTTCTAGACGCTGCCGTGTTCGCTGCAGCACGGCAGTTTGCGCATCAAACTCCTCTCGGCTGACAACATCCAACTTACCCAGGGCGGATCGCAGTAATGATTTGGCATTGCGATCGATCTGTCCCAGTAAGGGATCGTTGCTTTGAATCAATCGCTCGAAAAGTGATTGGGTACGACCCGAATTAGCGTGCTCGTGACTCATTGTGTGCCTTGCCCCCGCTGATGGTGCGTCCTGCTTTTTTAAATGGCGCGTGTTGCTTGTCGTTGGTTGGTGTTGATTGCGACGAACTTCGGACGCTGATGTTGCCACTTCGTGTATCGCCACCCTCATCGCCACGGTTTCAATGTAGCGCACTATTTTCTGTGCTGACAGACCAGAAGCCGCCAAAACTGGTGCAAGGTGCGCACCCAATTGGTGCGGGTCAGTCCGTTCACACCGGTTGAGTGAGCGCACCTCAGGCCTATTAAATCGATTTAAATATATGAAAATAAACAATAAAAATAAATTGGCCCGATTGTCGCTAATTCTAAGCGGGGGTGACGGGAACCGGCTAGATCGGTTCACGGCTTTTCACTAGATCGACATGCAACGCTTCTACCCACTCAGGAGATATGAAATGAAATTAGCTAAGTATGCAGTTCCCGCACTGGCACTTGCCGGTAGTTTGAGTTTCACCGCCCCCTTGGCACAGGCCGCTGAAGTGAGTGGCAATGTGGCGTTGGTGACGGACTATAAATTCCGCGGTATTTCTCAGTCA
>JABJAS010000141.1 GCA_018666055.1 Halieaceae bacterium
CGACCAAGAACAAGTGAATAGGAGTATATGCCGCATGAAACCCGCCGTTAAAGTCGCAGTCACTGGCGCTGCTGGACAAATCAGTTATTCCCTGTTGTTTCGCATTGCATCGGGTCAAATGCTCGGGGCCGATCAGCCCATTATTCTGCAGCTACTCGAGATTCCGCCGGCAATGGGTGCGCTCAAGGGCGTGGTAATGGAGCTTGAGGATTGTGCTTTTCCATTGGTTGAAAGTATCTTGGCAACGGATGACCCCAATGTTGCCTTTGATGGGGTCTCTTATGCCCTGTTAGTCGGTTCCAGACCTCGGGGACCGGGTATGGAGCGAAAAGATCTTTTGGAGGCCAATGCGCAGATCTTTTCGGTTCAAGGTAAGGCGTTGGATGCGCATGCTGATCGCGCGGTGAAGGTATTGGTGGTCGGTAACCCGGCGAATACGAACTGCCTGATCGCTCAGAGAAACGCGCCGAGTCTTGATCCCCGCCAATTTACTGCGATGACCCGTCTGGATCACAATCGCGCCAAGACGCAATTGGCCCAGAAGGCCGCGGCCCATGTTACCGACATCGCTGGGCTTGCGATCTGGGGTAATCACTCAGCAACGCAATACCCGGACCTGTTTCACGCAACGGTCTCTGGCCGCGCGGCCTCTGATCTAGTCGATGAGGCTTGGGTGTCAGAAACCTTCATTCCAACGGTGCAGCAACGTGGGGCGGCCATTATCGAGGCGCGTGGTTTATCGAGTGCTGCCAGCGCTGCCAATGCAGCGACCGAGCACATGCGGGATTGGGCGCTGGGCAGTGAGGACGCGATTGTTTCAATGGGGATTTACTCAGATGGTAGCTACGGCATCGAGCCTGGTCTGATTTATAGTTTCCCATGCCGTTGTGCGACGGGAGACTGGGCGATCGTTCAAGGCCTCGAAATCAACGACTTCTCCCGTGCCAGAATGACCACAACTGAGCAAGAGCTTATCGAAGAGCGGGATGCGGTAGCGCATCTGCTGCCTTAGAGCCACCGCCAAATGCGGCGCTCAGACCCCGAAGGGGCTGAGCGTTGCGGTTTTCGGGCTGCGGTTTAGCGCTCGCAAACGGATTCGAAGATCTTGAAGTAGTCTGGGACGGTTTTGGAGGTCACCTCGGGGTTTTTGATCAAAACGTTTGTGCCGCCCAAGGCCACCAGCGAGAAACACATAGCCATCCTATGATCACCATAGGTTTCAATGCTGGCGGGCAGAAGGGTCGCAGGCGGTGCGATGGTAATACTGTCCGAAGTGGTTGTAACCTCCGCGCCAACCCGCTGCAGTTCTGTGGCCATCGCCGTCATTCGATCGGTTTCCTTGATGCGCCAATTGTAGATATTGCGAATGGTTGTCGGCCCATCGGCAAACAGGGCAAGGATGGCAACGGTCATGGCCGCATCCGGGATGTGATTCAAATCCACGTCAACCCCTCGAAGCTTGCCTGTGGATTGCACCCGAATGAAGTCGTCCTGGCAGTCAACTTCCGCGCCCATCGCCCGAACAACGTCCGCGAAAGCGACGTCCCCTTGCAGTGAACCTTGGCCGACACCGTGAACCGTCACATCGCCTCGGATCGCAGCCGCGGCAAGAAAGTAGCTTGCGGTGCTGGCGTCCCCCTCAACCAGAAAGTGCCCAGGACTGTGATACCGCTGATTTCCAGGCACGGTAAAACGCTGATAATCGGTATGGCTGGCTTGAACGCCGAAGCTCGACATCATTGCAAGCGTCATGTCGATATAAGGTTTGGAAACCAGCTCGCCGTCAATCTCAATGGTGCTCGGCACCTCGGCCATCGGAAGACAGAGCAGTAAGGCGGTAAGGTATTGGCTCGAGAGCCGACCGTTGAGGGTGAGTGCGCCGCCTTTCAGCGCGCCGCCGCGAAGTTGTAAAGGCGGATAACCGGCGGCGCCAAGATAGGTGGTTGAAACCTTCATCGCATTTAAGGCGTCTGTGAGCGGTCCGATTGGACGCTCGCGCATATAGTCATCGCCATCGATGATAAAG
>JABJAS010000142.1 GCA_018666055.1 Halieaceae bacterium
GAATGTAATGGGAAGCGACTTCATGGCACGTAATAAATAGTGGGGGTGGTACGTAATATCGCTTTCTGCTGTGGCAAAAGCCAAGCTGTCAATACGATCGATTAGCGCCGTAAAAGACCAATGGAGCTCGCGACGAGCCAGTGGTGCACCCAAACAATGATGCTTGCCAGAACCAAATGCCATATGACCACCGGGCTGTCTGCGCTCGAGATCGAGCTGTTCAGGGTTTTCAAAACGCCGCTCATCTCGATTCGCTGCTCCAAAGCGCACATTGATGAGGCTTCCCGCAGGGATACGCACGCCGCTTAACTCTACGTCTGTGGCCGTGGCTCGCATCAAGCTCTGTACAGGCGATTCCAATCGCAAAACCTCTTCGATGAAGACCTTGAGGTAACGATCGGGATCATTTTTGAGTTGCGCCCAGACCAGCGGATTCTCAATCAGCAACTTCACGCCTGCCGAAATCGCATTGGTCGTGGTTTCAGAGCCGCCGACAAATGTATCTGCCATCATTTCGGCATGCAGTTCATTGTCACTGAGTGGCCGCCCCCAGTCCTCTATGACCGTATTGACTAGGGTGCTCAGCAAGGAGTCGTTGGGGTTTTCTCTGAGCTTATCGAACACCGGCTGAAAATAATGTTGCGCTTCGATTTCTTTACGCACCGACTGCAGCTCCTCCTCCTCTGACTGCATTAGGCTAATGCGATGGAAGAACGCTTCGGTCCACTCTTTGATCCGCCAGATATCATCCGGGTTCGCCCCCATTTGCCGACCGATGATGAGGAGCGGCAGCGGAACGGCGAATTGTCTGACCCAGTCGCAATGACCTTCTTCGATAAAGTCGTCGATCAGCCGGTAGGCTAAATCTCGAACCTCCTCATCAAGGGCTTCAATTTTTTTGGGTCGAAAAGCGTCGTTAAAGACAGCCCGTAATGCCTTGTGATCCGGGTCGTCACGTCCATTCAGCGTTTTTGCAGGGACCCAGCCTTCCTGCTCGAAAGTGCTCCAAACGCGTTTTGCCCTGGGGCTTGGTTCGGTTGCGTCAGTAAGGTAAGCGGTTTCGCTGGTAAACCTTTGGGTGTCTGTGAGCACGGTGCGCACATCCTCAAAGCGTGTGATCACAAACATCTTGGTGACGGGGCATTGGTATACCGGCGCCTCGTTTCTCAGTGTTTCATAAGCGCCGTAAGGGCATTGCTGTGTTTTAAGGTCAAACAGGTTGACTGCCGGCTGTGTCTCGCTGGTCATGAGGTGGTCTTTCCCTTGTGTTCCATGCTTTTGAGATAATAGTCGGCACGGCCCTGCGAGGAAAGTATCTGCGCCTTTTTAAAAATGGCACCGCGCAGTGCCATCGGTAATGAACGTGTGTTCGCGTTACACTTTCCGGCCCTGCTGAGACGACGAGCTAGCACTGATGGCGAGCCCTTTACCCAAACACCCACAACTCCGCGGCAATTATGCGCCGATCAATTTTGAAGCGGTCTGTCAGGACTTGGTGATCGAGGGTGCGGTGCCGGAGGGGCTTGCGGGCTCGCTGTACCGCATTGGCCCCAACCCCAAGTTTGTGCCGGATCAAGGCTACCATTGGTTTTTTGGCACCGGCATGGTGCACGCTTTTCACGTGAACGAAGGCAAAATCGACTACGTCAATCGCTGGGTGCGGACACCCAAATTTGAATCTGAGTTGGCGGCAGGAACGAGCCTGCCAATGAGTATTGTGGTTGATCCCGAGACCGGACAGTTGCAATCGGACCGGCGCAACGGCTTGGCGAACACCCATATTATCTGGCATGCCGACCAGTTACTGGCATTAGAAGAGGGGAGTCACCCTTTTACCTTGTCTCCAAAAACGCTCGACTCTGAAGGGTATGGCCACTACGCCAATGGGCTGTCAGGGCCGATGACGGCGCATCCAAAAATTGATCCGATTACGGGGGAGTTGCATGGTTTTGGTTACATGTCTGACGCCCTTGGCAGTGCCAGCATGAGTTATCACGTGGTCGATCAGCAAGGTGTTGTCTCGCGCTCCGACAACTTTACTGCTCCTTTTGCCGCCATGGTGCATGATTTTGCAGTCACGAGAGACTACGTGCTGTTTCCGCTCTTTCCGCTGACGTTTGATTTTAACAGGATGGAGAAATTGGGCTCTCCGTTTGCCTTTGAACCGCAGGCCGGTGCGATGATTGGCGTGTTAAAAAGGGGCGATCCTATCAGTGAGATCCAATGGATTGAGGCGCCCGTCTGCTTTGTATTCCATTACTTAAACGCATGGAACGACGGCGAGCAGATCACCTTTGACGCCATCGACTTTTCGGTTGCGCCTAACTTTCCCGACACTGATGGCAATCTACCGGGGTTTACTGAGGCTCAGGGCACACTGACGCGTTGGCAACTTGATTTAGCGACGGGCGCTGTCGAACGTACGCCATTACTCGATCTGGCTTGCGAGTTCCCTCGCATTGATGATCGCTATGCGATGAAGCGGCATACACAGGCTTTTCTGGCTACCGCGTCACAGCGGCAGCGCGGCGACGGCGGATTATTTCACGAGGTGACCCATTTGAATCTGGAGAGTGGTGCAACCCAAGTGTGGGATGCAGGTCTGGGCAATGGTGTTTCAGAACCGGTATTTGTGCCGCGCCATGCGAGAGCTGACGAGGGAGATGGATGGCTACTGGCAACCGTCTACGAGGCCACGAGTCAAGCGTCCTCACTGGTCATCTTAGATGCCACCGCAGTGTCACAAGGACCCATTGCTACTGCCAGATTGGACCACCGCATACCATTTGGTTTTCACGGCAGTTGGCGCGCAAACGAATGAGTTTGGTTGAGGCCTGAGACCACAGTTGCACCGATCACAATAGCCGCTACGACGTTCCAGACAGAGACCGGGAAAGGCTTTTTGCAGCGGGTGGCTACATTTGATGTAGTGCTTGGCTTGCGGTGCTTAGAGCAGCAGTGCACTGACGTGACGCGCTCTGACATGATGTGTGGGCGCGTTTCGAAGGCGCGTTGCGACGGCATATCCTTGTCGGTGGTGTGAGCGATACGCGATCCATCCCGCTACAGAGCGCATGGTTTTCAGGTATTCGCCTTTCGGAGGGTGTCGGAGCGTTTGTCTTCCCCCTCATGGTCCCAGCCTGGCGCTAACAGCAGGTAGCGCAAACCATCTTGCCACC
>JABJAS010000143.1 GCA_018666055.1 Halieaceae bacterium
GAGCTGCTCGAGGATGTCATTTCGATCGCCCACGGCGTGAACTTCGATTCTATTAGCATGGATTATCTCATTGGGCTACCTGGGCAGACAGTAGAGTCCAGTGAGCAAAGCATTCAAGCGATGATTTCCTTGGATCCTGACAGCTTAGTTTGTTTGCCGTTTCATCGTCGAGAATCCGCTTTCCCACATCAGATTGCAGTCGACACGCAACAGCTTCCTTCCCTCGCAGATCGACTCGCGATGTTTAATACGGTCTCCGAGGGTCTCACATCATCAGGATACGAATGGGTGGGACTCAATTTGTTTGCGAAGCCCGACAACGAACTGGCGGTGGCGCATCGCGAGGGAGAGCTCGCGCTGAATGTTTTGGGTTACGGCACAGAGGCTGAAGCGTCAGTTATTGGTATCGGTTTGGGGGCGCTTAGTGAGGTGTCTGGTTTGGTAGTGCAAAATCAGGTCGACCCGGCGCTATGGCATCGCGCTGTCGAATCGGGTGCGGTGTCAGCCGCCTCGGCAGTGTTCTCAGACGATAATGAAATATTGCGTCGAAAGGTATTGAGGGGCCTGATCTGCCGACAGCGGATACCGGCGGCCCAGCTTACCGCGTCGCAGCGCGAAGACTGGCTTACGCCGCTGGTCGGTCAGGGTTTTGCAGAAGAGATGGATGGCGAGTACTTTTTGACGGAGACAGGACGATCGGTCTTGCCCCATATTTGGACTGATTCCTCACCGGCATTTAGGGCCGTCTGACCGGCTTATTCACCCGCGTCGGGGCATCCTAAAAGGGAGTAGTAATTGCACCCACGGGCGACAAAGGCGCGTGAGGTCAATGCTTTCATGCATAAATTGCCCTTCGGGCCCACTGAGATGGGAGCGGGTATAAAATGGTGTATCTTCCAGCGTCTTCACGATCGGCTGGGTGGAGACGGTTAGTCGAGCAGGGCGGGATACGCGCCAGACAGGTGCTTTCGGTAAGTGTTGCAATGACGGTGACGGAGTGCGTTGTATGATGCCGTCGCGATTGATGTTGAGAGACACCTGCTTTTCACCGCCACTGCGTAACTGCACATCGTAATGAATCTCACAATCCCCTTCTGCCGAATGGCCTCGACACCAATTCCAGGCGTTGAAGCCGTGCTCTATAGGCGCAGTTCCTAAGTTCGAATCGACATAGGCAGCGCCTCCCCAAGACAACGCCGGTCGATCCATTGCTACCTCAATATTGGCTATTGGGGCAAGGGGCCACCACCAATGATGGCCTTCCTGGTCAAGTTGAAAGCACTCTTCTGAGGTGTGATTGAAGCGCACTTTGATCTCCCCATTGACGCGCTGCCCCCAGGGGCTGGACCGCTCGTCAACGGTGATCGTCAGTCCCTCTTCGGTGGTCGTAATCTGACTGGGCCCAATTGTTAATGCATGCGAGCGCTGGGTCAGCGCCTGCTGACCTCGCTCGGTCATGCACCATCGCGACTTCTGCGGTCCATAAAGAATCACATTGAGGCTGACATGGTTGGTTGGGGTGGTATCACCCCGCTGTCGAGCGCGGAAGTAGTAAGGGGAAAAAACGCTGCCGATGAACGCAATCACAGTGACACCGAAGCGGCCGCAGTCGCTAAAGCCATCGACATACCACCAGCGGTAGCCCGAATCTGGGACGGGTTGCGCAAAGCCCAGTTTGGAGACTGCCATGCCCGCTTCATGGGGCGTGGCAGAGCGCATGGTTGCCGCATCATTCATAGGGGTTGCACCGGGCCACTGAGTGGCGTAGTTTGTCAGATAAATATAACACTAAAAACTGTCATAATAATATGACGGTTCTGGGAGAAAGGTTCATGCAGGACCCATTACTCGACTGCGAAGACGATATCCGCGAACATCTCGCCGAACATATTACCCAGCAGTGTCCGCCCCTGCTGGGTCAGGCAATGGAATATGCGGTGTTTCCGGGTGGTGCTCGGGTGAGGCCGCAGCTTTGTATGGCGGTTGCACTTGCTAACAATAGCAGTGACCGTGCACTGGCTGCCGCCGCTGCGACTGCCGTCGAATTTCTGCACTGTGCATCACTGGTCCACGACGACCTGCCCTGTTTCGACGACGCCACACAGCGCCGCGGTAAGCCATCTTTGCACGCTAAATTTGGAGAGAGAATTGCCGTTTTGACGGGTGATGCGCTGATCGTTGCTGCGTTCCAAACATTGGCGGTACACGCTATTCATCATGTCAGAGCAGAACGCGTGCCGCTGGTGCTATCGATTCTTGCTCGAGGCGTGGGCGCGCCACATGGCATTGCTGCGGGCCAGGCCTGGGAGTGCGAGCCTGCAGTCGATGTCTCTCGATATCATCGCGCTAAAACCGGTGCGCTGTTTATTGCCGCGACGTGCGCAGGCGCGGCATCAGCCGGTGTAGATCCCGGTCCTTGGGTCAATTTAGGTGCTTGTATAGGTGAAGCGTTTCAGGTGGCAGATGACATTAAGGACGCGGTGGGCAACCCTGAGATATTGGGCAAAGCGGTTGGCATCGATGCCAAGCTGGGACGGCCCAGCGCCGTCGGTGAGCTGGGCCTAGATGGCGCAACGGCACGGTTGAAAAACTTACTGGAGGAGGGCTTGGATAGCGTTCCTCACTGCGCGGGCAGAGAGAGTCTCGTCAGGCTCGTTCGTGCTCAGTCGTCGCGCTTTGTACCCGAAAAACTCGGCCGTTCAGCGGCCTGATCGATGTTTGCCGATCACGACACTTGGTCACAGCAGCAACCTGCGCCCTCCGACTGGCGTTGTCGGTGGCGGCTGTTTAGGAATCGCTTACTAGCCGATCCGAAGTTTCAGCGATGGGCGGCTAGAACGCCGCTGGTAAAACGCATTGCGAGCAGAAAAGCGACAGATCTACATCACTTAACGGCGGGCTTTGTTTACACCCAAACCTTAACGGCCGTCGTGCAGTGCAACCTGCTCGCTGTGCTCCAGGGTCGGGTCGAGTCAACCAAGTCGGTGGCAGCGATGTGTGGTTTGTCGGCTGCTGCGGCGCAAACTTTATTGACTGCCGCCGCCGCATTGAAGCTGACCGAAGAAGTGTCACGTGGGTTTTGGATGGTGGGTGAGCTGGGTGCCTCAGTACTGGGCAATCCCGCTGTCGCCGATATGGTGAAGCACCATTCGGTACTCTATAGAGACCTAGCAGATCCCTTGGGCGTGCTCCGTCATCGCGGTAAAACGGGCTTGCGAGACTACTGGAGCTATGTGCCGGGGAGCAGCAGTCCTGCTGAGGGGCATCGGGAATACAGTCAATTGATGAGTAGCTCGCTAGCGCTCATTGGCGATCACATTCTCAATAGTTACCCCTTAGACAGTTATGGCAGTTTGGTTGATGTTGCCGGTGGCACCGGAAATTTTGCCCGGGCAGTTAAAAAACGCTATCCGCATCTGAGTGCGACGGTTCTGGACTTGCCGGAGGTGGTCACTGAAGCGAAGGATCAAGGGCTGAATAGTCCAGTTCGGTTCGTCGCGACCGATATGTTTCGCTCCTCTCTTCCCCCTGATACAGAGCTTTTCTCTTTGATCAGGGTGCTGCATGACCACGACGACGAGCCGGTGGGTCGGTTACTAGCGCGTCTGCACTCAGCGTTACGGCCCGGCGGGCACTTGCTCATTGCCGAGCCCATGGCGGGTACGGCTGGCGCGGAACCCATTGGTGACACTTATTTTGGCTTTTATTTGTGGGCGATGGGCAGCGGAAGGCCCCGTACCGCCGAAGAATTAAGGGCAATGTGCTTGGCTGCCGGTTTTACGGGTGTGCGAGAGTTCAAGACGCCAATCCCTGCTTTGACGCGGTTACTGGTGGCCGAAAAGGCGGTAAACAGCGAGTGATGCGAAATTTGTCTTTTTTATTTGACACTTCGGAATGTTAATTTAGAATGACACATAAGCTGCAATGCCATGACGCCTCGAAGCAGAGGGTGTTAATGGCCGATAAAGCCAATAAAAAAAGGATGAAATAGCGCCACCATGGTAACGACGTCAACTGCAGTGGTTTTTGAGCAACCTGGAGAAATGTCGGTTCGCCGCGTCCAGTTGCCAGAACCCCACGCTACAGATTGCGTTGTGAAGGTCCACTGGACTGGAATCAGCACCGGCACCGAGAGATTACTCTGGGATGGCC
>JABJAS010000144.1 GCA_018666055.1 Halieaceae bacterium
CCACCACCGCGCGAAGATCAGGCTGCACTGCCAACTCAGCGATCGCCGAGATAATGGCGTCGAACATGGCCGAATCGAGTGCATTGATTTTATCCGCTCGGGTCAGGGTTACGTGGGCAACATGATCCGAAGTGTCTATTGCGACTCTGTTGCTCATAAAACAGCTCCATTGTGATGACACGTTGAGTACTGCCTAAATTATGACATATCCTATGCCGAAATAACGTCGTGCAAAGAAACCTAGTATAACGCTCGCTGGTCGAACCGCGGCATCAACCGAATAATGCGCTTGTTTCATTCACCTAAATAAGTCAGCGGATCAATTTGCCCGGGCAACTCTGTCACCGTCGACTCGACAAAGAGGCGATGCCAAAGCGCAAACTGTAAAAGGCTCATTAACAATCGGCCCGCGCTGCCCGAACGTTGCTGAGTGGCCAAGGCTAACGTGACACCCTTTGGATCAAACCACCGCTGTATAGACTCATTGTTCAGGAGTACTTGCCCCAGCGACGCCAGGCGATCACCGCGCCACCAGTCATTAACTGGCACATAGAAACCGCGTTTTTTGGCTGCAAAGTGCTGTGTGGGCATAAAGCCCGCTGCCCACTGCTTGAGAATTTTCTTACCTTCATGTCGGTCACTTTTTAAGTCATCGGGCAGCATCAGCCCGCACTCGACGATTCTGCGATCGACAAAGGGCATGCGCCCCTCGACGCCGTGCGCCATCAACATACGATCAGCTTTGACCAGCAGGTTGTTTGGCAACGCATGCTCCAGATCCAACGCCTGCATTTTTTGCAAAGGGCTCCAGCTCGCTGGATACGCTCTCCAGCTCTCGATCAGTGGGGTGCGCCAGTGCGCGCGAGCTGCCTGTAAATCTGGCCCCAGTAACTGACTGGCCATACTGCCGCGCAGATCACCTCTGGCGCGGAATCCACCGGTTCCTGGAAATAAACAGCTTTTTATAAAGCGTTCGGCAACACCCGTACGGTAACGACCGTAACCGGCAAAGCTCTCGTCTCCGCCCTCACCCGAAAAAACGACCTTCATCGTTTTAGAGGC
Organism: Halieaceae bacterium; assembly: GCA_018666055.1. Lineage (GTDB taxonomy): Bacteria > Pseudomonadota > Gammaproteobacteria > Pseudomonadales > Halieaceae > Luminiphilus. Next base: position 1,063 of record JABJAS010000144.1, read on the forward strand.
CTCTTCTGCCAACAGTAAGGTTGGCAAATTGGCCGGGTCGCGCATTAAGTCATCAGCGGCCCAGACGGTTTGCAGTAGCCGAGACAATAAGGCGTCTGGTGTGGGCGTGATCACGCGATGGTGCGTGCCAAAGTGCGTCGCTAATCGAGTGGCCACATCGAGTTCGTCCCCCACGGAAGATCCGGGAAATCCGATAGAAAAAGTATGAATATCCTCCATACCATATCGGCGCATAAGCCCCAGTAACACTGTGGAGTCCACGCCACCCGATAGAAACAACCCAATCGGTACGTCGGCACGTTGATGCTGCGTAAAGACGCCCTCCATTAACGAGTCTAATGAGGCGATCGGATCGCCATGACTTCGCGGTGCAATGTGAGAGACAGACCAATGACGCCATCGCTCAACACATTGACCAGCCCTGATGAGCACTGCTTCACCGGGCAGCACGCGCTCAACACCGCAAAAAGGGGTATTGCGGGCGAGCGGATGCTGCGCCTCCAGATACTGCACCATTGCAGTGGGGTTCAGATCTGGCTGTTGCGGCAGCAGCGCCAATATTGCCTTAATCTCAGAGGCAAAACGCACCCCTGAACTTCCCTCGTGGCAATACAATGGCTTCATTCCTAAGGGGTCACGCGCCAGCATCACTTCGTTTTGCTCGGCGTCATGCAGCGCAAAGGCATACATGCCTTCCAGCCTGGTCAGGACGTCTCGCCCCCAAGTAGCGTACCCTTGTAGGATGACCTCTGAGTCCGATTGCGTCGCAAAACGCGCGCCTTGTGCTACCAGTTCGTCTCTCAACTCAATGTGGTTATAAATCTCTCCATTTGCCACCAATGCAAAACGGCCGCACGAAGACCGTAAAGGCTGAGCGCCGCCCTCAAGATCGATAATCGATAGCCGGGTATGGCCGAACGCCACTCCGTCCTGATCATAGACTCCCTGACCATCCGGGCCACGATGTCCCAACGCTGCTAGCGCACTCGCGATCCGATCTGCTGGTCGTCCTGTTTTTGCGGCAACGCCGACAAGCCCGCACATGCTCCTACGGTGCCTTACCTATAACCTGACCAGACATAGTCCTCTTTCCTTCGCAAAAACCCATCGAGACGATTCGGGAGTGTAACGCAGGGGCTAGCGTCGCCACATCACCGATCCGCCCCTATGCTAATCTGTCGCGGACTTTAAGGGGACTGTTAACCGTAATGCGTCCAAAACTCGCGATTCTGGTCTCCTTCTCAGGGCAAGGTGGGGTGGAGCGGATGATTGCCAACCTCAGCCAATCGCTGACAATGGCGCCGATCGATCTGGATATTCTTTTGATCAAGGCGAAGGGGCCGCATATTGCCGCGTTGCCCGACCAAGCCAATATCATTCATTTGCGAGCGCAACACACGGCCACGAGTGTCTTCGAGGTGGCGCTCTATCTGCGGCGTGAAAAACCAGATGCCCTCCTCGCGATTAAGCACCGCGGCATCATTGCAGCACTGCAAGCACGAACACTGGCTCGCACTTCGACTCCTATTTCAGGTCGCTTGGGCACCACAGTTTCAGCGGCACTAGCGAATAAATCATCTCGACGTCGAGCGCGATGGTTTAACACAATGCGGCGCTATTACCCCAAATTACATCGACTGATTGCCGTCTCGCAGGGTGTCGCTGATGATGTCATCGCCATTACCGACATGCCGGACCGTCAGGTCACCGTGGTCCGCAACCCCACCGTCACCCCAGCGATGCTGAGCGCCGCTGCACTTCCAGTTGAACATCCGTGGTTTGCAAAGGATGCTCCACCTGTGGTGCTGGGCGTGGGCCGATTGACGGAGCAAAAAGATTTTCCGACCTTACTGCGGGCGTTTGCAGAGGTCGTCAAGCAACGCGACGCGCGACTGGTTATTTTGGGTGAGGGCCAGCTGCGAGAAACCCTGCTCGAACAAGCTCTGCAGTTAGGCATTGCCGATAAAGTGGCATTCCCGGGTTTTACCGACAACCCGTGGGCATGGATGCATCATGCCGCCGTTTTCGTCTTGTCGTCGAGATGGGAAGGTTCGCCCAACACGCTCACGGAAGCTCTCGCGTTGGGCACACCAGTGGTCAGCACCGACTGCCCCAGCGGGCCGAGAGAACTGTTAAACGGCGGGCATATTGCGCCACTGGTGCCGATGGGCGATATCGCCGCATTAAGCGCGGCCATTTTATCGACCCTCTCTAATCCACCCGAAGCTGCGATGTTGGTTAACGCCGTGAAAGACTACCACCAAGATGTCAGCGCCCGCCGCTACCTTCACGCGCTCGGCCTCACCATCGGCTGACCTGATCCGGCTCAGTAAGCCACCCGATTTCAAAGACTGGCTGAATGACGCAACAGGGGTGGCGCCCCATGACGATCTGCCCGACAATCAAGGTTGCGATTCCTAGGAGACATCTGGACATGTCCACACTGCGATCATTGATCATCACCAGCCTAACAGCACTGCTCTTGACGGGCATCAGCAACAGCACCGCCGCCAGCGATCAGGATGAGATCCTCGCTTTGTATCAGGGTTGGATTCGGGCGGTAGAATCGAGCGATATTGATGGCTATGTAGGGGGGCTACATCCCGACGTCAGCCTGCGCCCACCCGGCGTTACCGGTCTAGATGGCCGCAATAACTATCAAACGTTCCTTGGGCCGGTTTTTGCCACC
>JABJAS010000145.1 GCA_018666055.1 Halieaceae bacterium
CACCGGTTGAGGCGTCACCATTGCGTGACTGACGCCGGTGGCCAGTACGGTCGTATTAGGATCGAGGATGAGATCGCTATAGAGTTCGTCGTGAACGGTGAAAGCGGGGAGGTGACTCAGCGCCGTATTTGGCTCGATCGTAATGGTGACCGGTTCGGGAGCCGGATGCCAACTTGAGCCCCACACCCAGCGGCCTCCCAACAATGACTGCCATTCCGGCCAGTCTGAAAAGCAAATGCTAGCGGTGTGTAATCCTAAGAGTGCGCCACCCCTCGTGAGATAATGTTGCAGGGCTGATCTTGCCGTCAGGGAGGGTGTGAACGCCTCGGTATCGCGATAGGGATCATACTTCTCGCCGATCATTTCCCAACGGAGGGCATTGATGCTCAGAAGATCGACCGGTGACTCAGCTAACCCGACAAGGCCTGCTTCTAGATCCCATTCGATGCGTGACTCAATGCCCAATGGCGCAAGGACAGTGGCCAGTGCCTCCGATGAGGCGGCAAAGTCGTGAAAGATACCGCCCGCTAAAATCAGATGAGTCAGCGGTTTTTTCATCCTCGGGGTAGGTGCGCCATGACGCTATTGGATACGCCGCCATCGATGACCAGCTGATGGCCATGGATATATTGTGCGTCTTCTGAGTCCAAAAACAATACTGCTTGGGCGATATCATTGGCGTCTCCCAATCTGCGTAACGGGACGCCACCACCCCGAACCTCTCTGACCTTGGGATCCGCGTAAATCGGTTTTGACATGCCTGCATCGATAAATCCGGGTGCGATAGCGTTGACGCGAATGCCTCTAGGGCCCCATTCAATCGCCATCGCTTGGGTCATATTGGCCATCGCCGCTTTGGTGCCGCCATAGAGACCGACACCGGGCGCGGGATGAATGCCGTTGATCGATGTAAAGTTAATGATGTGGCCGGAGCCGCGCGACATCATGCCCGGCGCGACCTCTCTTGCGCACAGGCAGCTCCCCAGCAGATTGATATTGAGCACGTCGATGTAGTCTTGAACAGATTGCTCCTCGAGCCCACCAAAGCGAACGACCCCTGCGTTGTTCACTAACAAGTCGGGCACCTGGCCAAACGCGGCAAAAGCGGCCTCTACTTGCTCGGGCGAGGAAACATCTGCCTCTATTCCGACGGCTCCCGATAGGGCAGCGGCGGCGCCCTCGACCCTGTCGGCGCCTAAATCAATGATGCCCACCCGGTAGTGATTGTCAGTGAGTACCTTGGCGATATCGGCCCCGAGGCCTGCGGCTCCGCCTGTAACAATGGCTGTTTTCACGTTGCGATCCCTCTCTTATTAATTTTTTGCCGGTACGCCTGCAAATAGCGCTGCCTCAGCAGCGCAGATGAAGAAACAGCGCGAATGAATAACGCGACTGTACTGCGGATGTGGTGATGGGTTGTTTATCGTGCCAGCCCCATTGAATCGACCAGCTCTCGAGTCAGGACGCGCTCTGAGTATTCGCTGACGCGCCATCCCGGTAGCGCCCAGTTTTTGGGTAGGGGAGAGGTCAGGTCAACGAGCTTTCCGTCTTTCATGATGTGGCGGAACCGGTGTTGGTCTCCCAGCTGGGTGATCACTTTTTCGGGCTCTCCGTCGAATATCAACAAGTCAGCGAGATAGCCCGATTTGATGCAGCCCAGCTCTCCCTCTCGCTTCAGGGCGCGCGCGCCCTGTTCGGTTGCGCTGTTAATCGCCTGCAATGGCGTCATACCAAGATCTTCGACAAATACCTGCAGCTCACGGTAGTGCCAATCTCCATAGGGTGTCAGGCTAAAACCACTTTCACTGCCGGTCAGTAATGGGACGCCCGCATCATAAGCAGCGCGGAGCGAGCCAACACTGTCGGTGATCTCTGCTCGAAAAACTTCTCTGAGACCCTCGTCGGAGCCAATGGCGGGGCCATAGTCGGCTAAGTTAGCTTGAAAGGTGAAGGTGGGTACCAAGGGCACTTTGCGATCGACAACGACCTTCAGTGCTTCGTCATCCATATAGGTTGCATGTAGGATCATGTCGAATCCAGCGAGTGCGGCGTCGCGCGTGCTGGCCGCATTGCGACAGTGGCCGACGACAGGGATGCCGAACTGATGCGCGGTATCGCACACCAATTTGAGTTCATCGAGGGTCCAGGTGGAAATTTCACCTGGTTCCTTACCGGGCCGAATCGGTAAGCCGCTGACGTGAACCTTGATCCAGTCCACGCCAGTTTTAATCTGCTTGTGAATCTCTCGAACAATTTCATCGGGTGTGTGCACGATCCGCGCGTACCCACGCGTGCCCTCATCCGGGAGCAAGCGGGTGGCGGTGCCGCCAACGCAGTTGATCAAGACATTGCCGCCTGTTGTCATGCGGGGCCCTTCGATCACGCCACCTTCGATGGCGTCACGCAGATCGACACCGACATCAAATACGCAGTCCGCATCAAAGAAGCTGGTAAAGCCGGCGCGCAATACCTTTTGGGCATTGACCCCGGCAACCAAGGCAGCCAGTCCATAACGACGATGGAAGAACAGCTCATCGTTACTGTTGGGCTGATCAAAGCTGATATGACAATGGCTGTCGATCAGTCCGGGCAGCACGCGACAGCCGCTGGCATCAATTTCTGAGTGCGCGGCGTCGGCGGGAAGGTGCGTCGCTGCGTCGGTGCCAACGTGGACAATACGTGGGCCATGAACGAGAACATCGCACTGGGTAGGCTCGCTCCCGGTGCCATCGATCACCAGCCCGTTTTTGATCAGGGTATAAGTGTTACTCATACGGAATACTCCTCATTGACTGCACGGGGGAGCCGCTCGCTCGGCTTCTTTTTGTTCAATGCGATAAAGCGCATGAGCGCATCTCCCTGCTCTAAGGTGTGACGTTGTAGGGCCTCTCTGGCGACCTCTGCGTCGCCTGCAACGATAGCGGAAATGATGGTGTCATGGTCGGCCTGATTTTTCGCCAGCCTGCCTGGCGTCATGACTTGAAAGCGGCGGTACGGGAGTACTCGCAGTGACAGCCAATCGGTTGCTTCGATCAATATTTTGTTGTGGCAGCCTCTGACGATACGGTGATGAAAACCGCTTCCCAGTTTTGCGTAATCATTGGGATCTCCCTGGTTGCGTAAATTCTCGGCGGCTGACTCATGAATGGTCAGCAGGTGCTGCTTTTCAGCCGTGCTCATGCGCATCGTGCTGAGAAAGGCGGCAGATCCCTCAAGCTCCGAAAGCGCCTCGAACAGGTCCAATAGCGTGCCCGGGTCAAGCTCGCTCACCACCGCTCTTCGGTGCGCGGATTTAGATATGAGGCCGGCTTGCACGAGCTGAGTGATCGCTTCACGAACGGGCGTTCGTGAGACACCAAATCGTGTTGCGAGGCGACCCTCTTCTAGTGGCGTGCCCGGGATCAGGGAGCCGTTGAATATCTCGCTCTCGATAGCGAGACGAATCGTGTCAGCCTGCGTGGTCTCTCGTTCAGGCAAGATGAGCCTCCTGCGCTGCTGAGGTATCTCCAATGAGCAGTCGATACTGACCCCAGTTTGGCCGTTCGGTGGCCGTATCAGCTACCGGTGGGTTGAGCGAATCTTGTCGCGCACGATGCTGTAACAAGCTTTTAAGCAGGTTAGTTAGCGTGCCGTAATGAGGCGCTTGGCTCGCATCTTTTCCTTGCCCCAGACCGCCTGCGATGTCGCGCCCAAAACAGGTGTGAATACCGATGCCAAAGGTAAGCCCAAACGGAGGGATGCGATCAGCCACGACCCGATGAGGATTAAACCGTGCCGCGTCCTCGCCGAAAATGGCCGTTTCTAGATTGGCGGACATCAAGTCGATCAGCACGTTGTCATCAGCCTCAACATGAGTCCCGTCGGGAAGCGTAAAGGCTTCGCTCGCCTTTCTCCAGGCAACGGGGCTCGCGGGATGGAGTCGAAGGCTTTCGTGAAGGCATTGTTGCAAAAAGGCATCGTCTATTTTGATTCGCTCAGCATCGCTTGGGTGTGTCTGGCACCATTGTGTGATCTCGTGAAAGCTGTGAGTCAGCGCATTGGCTGAGCTGTGGGCGCCCGCTTGCATGAAAAAAGCGACCTCTCTCAGAATCATATCGTCATCAAGGTCTTGTTTATCGCGATTGGCGAGCAGAACACTGAGAATGTCACGAGGCATGTCATCCTCAGCGGCGGCACCTGATTCAATATGCTCGAGGATCAACTCCCTGCGCCGTTTTGAGGGGGTGAGAAAAGTTTGATCAAACTCCGCCAGTGCGGCCGAGACTTCCTCGCGCACGATGTCTTTGTCGCGCGTTGAATGGAACAAGGTGGCGCCTTCGCTGAATTTTCGGGTGAGTCGAACAAGCGTATCGGTCTCCTCTGGTGAGGCTTGCGTGCGATCGATGCCGGCGATATCAGCGCTCAAGTTAATGTTGACGCGAAAGCCAAATTCCGGGAGGTCGAGGTGTCCCTGTTGCAAGTAGGGGGCGAGCGTCCGAGACAACGTGTTGGGGTAGACTTCGCTCTCATAGTAGCGAGCAAAGTCGCGCCGAAAGAGCTTCCACTCGATCGCTCGGCGGCCGGTATGGGCTTCGCCGTGAAGGGTAAGTAGTACGCGTTCTAGTAAGACATCACACTCGCCATACATCGACTGCACCAGTCGACGATCGCAGAGCGCTGAAAAGGCATCTTGGTAACCGATGACGCGAGCAGGGGCTACCATGGGTTTAAAACAACACCGGATAGGCAGCCCAGACATCTCGCTCTGAGGCAGCTATTTTTTCTGGCGGTTGATCGGGATTGGCGCGCATGCCTCTCTCAATCAGCTCTTTGATAATGAGAGTGATGGTGCCGAACTGATGGTTGTCGGGCTGGGCTTCCTCGGTGTGACGTAAGACGGTGCCAGCGACTAAGTTCATGCCGAGGCAAACATGCATGCCGCCGCCAAAGGACATGCCTGCCGGACTAACCCTTCCCTCGATGGCGCGATGTGGGTTAAAGGCGGCTGCGTCGTCACCAAACACACTGACATCGCGGTTTGCTGTTTGAAGGTCGATGACAACCTTGTCACCAGCAGGTACAACCTTTCCGTCAGACAGAGTAACTTCGGCCTCCGCGCGGCGCCATGCCTCGGGGCTCGAGGGGTGTAAGCGCATGCTTTCGAGCACAAATCGCTGCAATTGATGCGGCGCGGCAACGATCTCGGTCGGCGCAATATCGCGTTGCTGACACCAGGTAAGTAGTTCGTGGGTGGCGTGAACTAATGTATGCACTGAGGTATGGGACGCTGCTAGGTAATAAAAAGCGACCTCTCTGACCATTAGCTCGTCAGGCATCGTTAATTCGGTGTCGTGCATTAACAGTATGGTCAAGATATCGCGGGGGAGGGCCTCGTCGGACAAGGTGCCATTGCGGTGTTGGTCAATAAGCTCAAGGCGCCTGGCGCGAGAGGGTAAAAAGAAGCGCTCCCGAAACTCAGTAATCGCGTCTCTGATTTCTTGGTAGATCGGCTCGCGATCCCCTTTGAATTGCCCGATTGTCGCCGCTTGCCCTAGCTGTATCAAAAGCCTGTGCTGTGCGTCGGCCTCTTCAACTGTTCCTTCGATACGATCAATGCCGGCAAATGACAGCGATAGGTGCACCATAATGCGATAGCCCAGCTCCTTGAGGTCAAGTGACTGCGCGGTCAGAAACTGGTCAAGCGTCTCGTTCAAGAGCTCGGGGAAAACGTCGTTTTCATACACCCGGAAAAAATTTCGCCTGAATAACTGGCTCTCTACGGAGCGCCGCTGTCGATGTTCATCCCCATGCAAAGTGACTAGCACCTTGTCCATTAAAATCTTGCCATCATCGTAGAGGGACTGTTTTAAGTCATTGAGGCGCAGCGCGTGCTCGACATCGTAATAGTGACTGACGCGATGAATTTCCATGAGGTTTTCTCCTGGGGTTTGCGGCCGGGTGTGCCGGACTGATATCGCTAGACTCGGGTTGAGAGTGTATACAGCAGAAAAAAAAGTGTACACACTTTGTGAAATGGCATAAACGCGAAGCGATGGTGATTGGCCCGCTTTAACAATTTACACAGCAGTGTCATATTGTGAACAGAGCGACGCGGAGAGGGCGATATGAAGCTGATAGTGAATGGGGCAGAGGTCGATATTGCGAGTGACGGAGATACCCCTCTACTGTGGGTGTTGCGTGACGAACTTGATCTTGTTGGAACTAAGTATGGCTGTGGCATGGCGCAATGCGGCGCGTGTACCGTCCACTTAGCAGGGCAGCCGATTCGTTCTTGTATCACGCCGGTCTCCGCAGCGGCGGGTAAGGCAGTCGAAACCATCGAGGGGCAAGCTGCTGGAGCCGATTTAACGGCGGTGCAGCGCGCTTGGCTGGAGACAGATGTGGCGCAATGTGGTTACTGCCAATCAGGTCAGATTATGGTGGCCACTGCGTTGTTAAAGGAGAACCCTGCGCCGACAGATGAGCAGATCGATACTGCTATGGCGGGCAATGTGTGTCGATGCGGCACGTATCCGCGTATTCGCAAAGCCGTGCATTTGGCGGCCAAGCTAATCGCAACGGAGGCGGCGGTATGAGTCATTCACCGATGAAAGCGGGGCTCAGTAGGCGACAGTTTGTGCAAGCTGGCGGTGCCTTATTGTTCGCAGCAGAGTGCCCCATCACGTTTGCGAATAAGGCCAACGCGGTGGGTGGCAGTGCGATGATGAACAGCTTTGTTCGCATCGACCCCAGCAACGTGATTACCATGCTGGCGAATCACTCAGAATTTGGTAATGGCGCCTATACCGTGATGACGATGATGTTGGCTGAAGAGCTCGATGTCGACTATCGCGCTATTCAGATCGAGGCAGCGCCAACCGCTCCCGATTACTATTCACCCTTGTTCAGGGAATACCTGACGGCGGGTTCTGTCACCACTGGGAGTACCTGGTTGCCGATGCGAACCGCCGGCGCTAAGGCGCGCGCGATGCTCATTGAGGCGGCGGCTCAGGTTTGGGGTGTACCGCAGGCTGAGCTCAGTACTGAGGCCGGTGAGGTGCATCACTCCGCAACGGGGCAACGCGCCCCCTATGGACAGTTACTCGAGTCGATTCATCGTTTGAAAATCATGCCGCCGGACACTGTGTCGCTCAAAGATCCCAGTGATTTTAAAGTGCTCGGCAAGCCCGCGAAGCGTCATGAAGGTGCTGCCAAAGTCGATGGCAGTGCGCAGTTTGGTATCGATTTGAAGCTGCCGGGAATGCTGCACGGCGCGATTGCGAGACCACCGGTACACGGTGGTCGTGTGGTCTCTTTCGACGCGACCGGCGCTTTGAAAATGCCGGGTGTGGTCAAGGTGAAGGCGATTAGCGCGGGTGTGGTGGTGCTGGCCAAAAGTTACTGGCAAGCACAGAAAGCCCGCGGCGAGCTCGCTATCACTTGGGATAGAGGTGACAATGACGGCGTTTCCAGCGAGCAGTTTTACAGTGAGTACCGCGCGCTGGCGGAGCAACCCGGCATGTTGGCTGAGGATATTGGCGACGCCCTGGGTGCCTTGTCCGAGGCAGGCCGCGTGATTGAGTCGGTGTATGAAATGCCCTTGTTGGCACACGCGACGCTGGAGCCTATGAATTGTATTGCTCAGGTGTCTGGAGACGCCTGTACCATCTGGAGTGGCACACAGTATCAATCTAATGATCAGGAAGTGATCTCACGCTTTCTGGGCATCCCGCAAGAAAATGTCACAGTTCACCGTCCCTTGATGGGGGGAAGCTTTGGACGCCGTTCCAGCAAAAAAGCGGACTTTACGGTTGAAGCAGTTGAGGCGGCGATGGGCGAGAATGTGCCAGTAAAAATCATCTGGTCTCGCGAGGAAGATATTCGCAGCGGCCACTATCGTCCGCTTTTCGTCCACAAGATGCGCGGCTCGCTGGATGCATCGGGCATGCCCGACGCTTGGCACCAAGTGGCCGTTGGTCAATCCCTTATGCAAGGGAGTAAGCACGACCCCGCCTATATGGTACGCGGCATCGATATTTACTCTCTAGATGGTTGTCTTCAAGAGCCATTTGGCGTGTTTCCTTACGGGACCTCCTACCAAATTCCGCATCACCGAGTGGAGAGTCATAACGCCCCAAGGATCGGGATTGTCCCCCAGGAATGGCGTTCAGTAGGGCACACCCATACGGGGATTGCCTATGAGTGTTTTCTTGATGAGCTGGCGGATGCGGGCGAAATCGACCCACTCGAGCTGCGACTGCGCTTGACCAAGGACCACGCGAGAATGAACCGTGTTCTTCGCGTGTTGCGTGAAAAAAGTCAGTGGGATGAACCGCTGACAGCTGGGCGGGGCCGGGGAATGGCGGCGAGGATCTACTCGGTGTCACCGGTTGCGCAGGCAGTGGAAGTCAGCGTTGCAGAAAATGGTGATTTCACGATTGACCGCGTGGTCTGCGTATTGGATTGCGGCTTTGCGGTGAATCCACTGGGTGTTGAAGGTCAAGTGGAGGGGGGCATTGCGTTTGGCTTGGGCGGTGCGGCGTTCGGTAACATCGACATTGTTAACGGCGAAGTCCAACAGAGTAACTTTCATGATTATCCGGTGATCAGAATGTCTCAGATGCCTAAAGTGGAGGTGCACATTTTACCGAGTGATGAGCCACCCACGGGTGTCGGTGAGCAGGCGACAGCCCCCATTGCGCCCGCAGTGGCAAACGCGCTGTTTAATGCAACGGGACAACGCGTCCGCCGTTTTCCCCTGTCGAGTCAAGGGTTCAACTTAGTCTGAGGAGACAGCATGGCACTGGAGCATATGGTCTGGCTGACGCCAAAAGCGGGTGTCGGCGCCGATAAGATGGAAGAGATTCTGGCGTCGATTCGCGCGCTGACTCACATACCCGGTGTCATCGCCATTTCAGCGGGTCGCAACATCACAGATCGTGCTGGTGGTGCGACGCATGGGGTGTTGGTGACGCTGGAATCGGACGGCGTTTTGCCAGGATACCTGCAGCATCCCGACCATCAAGCAGTCGGTGCCGTGCTGCGCGAGCACTGCGAGGTGCTCGCGCTGGATTACGAATGTTGAAGCGTTCGTTATCGCTGGCTAAGGCTTTCCTCGCTCGGCGGTGCGAAAACCAATAATGCGTTCCCCGCTTCGTGGTTGTATAAACCGTAACCTGAATTGATGACCAAGTGTCCCTCTCCCAGCGCGGGCCCTGACCCGCTCATCGAACCCCCTTTGGCGATCACGCCATTTGTTCCCGTCACGGACGTGGCGGTGTCGAAGGACCAGACAATGTCTCCCGTTTCACTGTCGTAGATGCGAATAAAACCGTCCAAGTGTCCAGCAACGACGGCATCATCGGTTGCCGTGACGGGCGCGGAGACGCCGGGGTCACAGAAGGGTCTCCCTTCTCCGCAAACATTGCGTTGCACGTGACTCCAGAGGACTTTTCCCGTGGACGCGTCGATGGCAGAGACCCCCGGTCGCGCTTTTTTGGGATCTAACCATTGGCCATTCCGGGTGTCATTCATATCGTTGATGGGCACGAAGACCGTTGACCCCGCTGCAGCCATTCCAAAGTGCACGCCGCCCTGAATGCTGCCTCGGCCCAGTTTCGTCTCCCAAACTTTGGTTTGTCCTGTTTCCCAATCCAGAGCAAACACGCGGCCATCTTTCTGGCCTGCAACCACCAAGGTGCGATCGTCACCTAAATCCACTAGGAGAGGACTGGAGGCTTGGTCGTAGTCTGGACCATCTTCTTCAGGACAGTTGGGATTGTCGATCATCATGCAGGCGACATTCCAGGCGTCGTCAGGGAAAGTTTGACGAGACCAGAGTCGCTCCCCGGTATCAAGGCGGACGGCAATAACCGCATCACTGTTGAGGTCTGCGGGGGAGGAATAATTTTCCCCGGTACCAAAGATCAAGAGATTTCTGGCTACATCAACTGTGGGGCTTGTCCAGACCGGGGCGCCGGACGGCGCAAAGACTCTTGTTCCGGCACGGGTCTTTGCGACCGAAATGGGCGGGTTGGGAATGGAATAGCTATCCCAAATGACACTCCCATCATTACTATCGACTGCTAAAACATGGCCACGGAACGTGCAGCAGGCATATTCAGGGTCTGCTGCGGTCACCACTTCTAACGAGGATACTGGTACGTAGAGTTTGCCCTCGGCAAAGGCGGGGGTGCCGGTAAGGGTAGCGCTGTGGTGATCGTCCGCGCTGGTTTGCCAAATGAGTTCCCCAGTTTCAGCATCGATGGCATAGAGGTTGGCAATAATGTCGCCAAAATAAGCGGTTGGGATCTCATCTGGACCACGCTTGCCTAGGGTGATGCCCGTTCTGACTTCGGCACGTGCCGCAAAGGTCCATCGCACGCAGCCGGTTTCGAGATCGAAGGCGTAAACGGTACCGTCCTGACTACCGACAAATACGGCGCCCATAGCGATGGTGGGTTGCGAGCGCGCTCGCGTAGAGGCGGGGTAGCCAAAGGCCCACTTGAGCTCTAGGCGCCCGAGCTCAGCACGGCCCAATCCCGCGACTTCGGGTGCAACGTAGCGACTGGTGTCATGTCCCCAGCCGGTCAACCGGGTTTCGTCTAACACGCTAAATTCGCGGTCGGACCCCTCGCACCACGTCACTGCAGGGGCCGCATCGGGATCCCCCAGTCGCATCTGGGTGATGTACTCGACGATGTGCTGCTTTTGTTCCTTAGAAAGATGCGCCGCCTGAGTTTGCATAATGCCTTCTGTTACGGAGCGGTAAAGCACTTGCGGAGACATTAATTCCAGCCACGTTGTGTGGGGCGCCTTGTAGACCTGGGCCTCGTGACAGCCCGCGCAGTGCGCTTGGTACAGGGGTTTGCCTGGCAGCGCATCACGGTCGCCAAGGTCTCCGACCCAAGCGTACTGTTCGTCCATCGAGTTGAGGGCTGTGGGCGCGGACTCACTCTCGGGCGGCGCGCTGGCGGCTTGTGCCGCGTTGCTTATCTGGATTTGCAGCAGCATCGCTGTCGTGATGCTGATTACGATCGCTGCGCTCCAGCTGCGAGAGGTAGTTAGTGTTCGCATTGTGATTGCCTCTTTGATCTACTTATTTTTGGTGATTGCTTTGGTGCCTGCGCTGTGTAGCCTGATGACGCAGTATGGCACTTCCGGCGCACTTTACCCATGCCATTGCCGCTCCGCGGTTCTTCTACGAATGAGCTTGCCGCAGTCAACTCTGATCATGATGAGCCCAGTGGGGTGGGCAAGTGAACAGCGATTTGTCGAACATCCGGACATTTGCCCTCGGCGCGATTTGGTGTAATGTGAGGAGCATAAATAGAACGCTTCATTTCCCAAGCAGAGCAACACACGGGCCCTAATAAGTTCCCTTTATAAAAATTGCCCGACATGAGGAGACAGTCTATGAAACACAACACGTTAACAATGGCCGTGATGCTTGCGATAGCCGGCATTGGCTTGAGCACCGCAGCGTCAGCTCAAAGAGAAATATCTGGCCAGATCGAGGAAGTGGTGGTGACGGCTCAGCACCGAGAACAGAACCTGCAGGATGTGCCTGTTTCGGTCACTGCGTTAGACGAGTCGGCAATCGAGAAGATATTTGCCAGGGATCTGACAGACGTCACGGGTAAAACACCCAATCTGGTGCTCACGCCGATATTGGGAAACGGCACCGCAGCCATCTCAATTCGTGGCATGCAGCTCAATGACGTCGAGAAAAGTTTTGACCCCGCGGTAGCCGTTTATCAGGATGGTGTTTACCTCCAAACCACGACGGGCGCGCTCCTGAACGTGTGGGACGCTGAGCGTATCGAGGTGCTGCGCGGCCCTCAAGGAACGCTGTTCGGACGGAATACGATTGGTGGCCTAATCCACGTGATCAGGAGTAAGCCAACTGGCGAATTAGGTGGAAAGTTCTCTTACACCGTTGCAGAGGACAGCCAGTCCGATTTTAAGGGCACCTTGAATTTACCCGAGTTCGCCAATATTTCGACCAAAGCGACTTACATGAATCTTTCTGGTGGCGGTTATTTCGACAACGCCACACGCGGAGAATCTCAAGGTGAGACGGATATGCGCATGTGGTCTGTTTCGGCGCTTTGGCAACCCACCGATAATTTTTCGCTGCAATTGACCTATGACGATGTTCAGGATGACACGCCCACGAGGCCTGTTACCTGCCTAACGGAAGCACCTGAATTTCTTGCTCCACCTCTGTCACCCGCGAATGAGTGTCCTGCCTTTACAGACGACGACGCTCACCGGGTGACTTATTCGGCAATGGATCAGCCTGCCAGCATAGACCTGGAATCGTTCACCGCGACTGCGGAGTGGCGGATCAATGATGCGCATAAGGCGACCCTGATCTACGGTACTCGGGATATGGAAGAGACCGCGATTCAGGAGTTCGATGCAGTGTCTTCGGATTTATTCTGGACCTCCCGTCCACAGTTTGAGGAGCAGATGAGCGTTGAGTTGCGGCTTGAATCGGACTTCGATCGTTTCCGTACTACGCTGGGCGCCTTCATGTGGGACAGTGAGTATAACCTGTGGCAGAACAGTTATTTCTTCGGAGGTTTGTTCGCATCGCCCTGGACTAAGCAGGAGACTGAGAACACGTCAGTGTTTGGGCAAGTCGACTTTGATTTAACCGAAACCCTAACCTTGACCCTCGGTGGTCGTTATACGAAGGACGAGAAAGAGTTCTGTCAGGTGTTTACGGCCGCTCCCGGCGAAGGTCAGTCTGCCGTTGTCACCGATTACGACGGCATTGGTAAAGTCCCATTATTCGGACATGGTACCGCGGGCATTTGCCCAAGTTGGTCGGATGGGGTGATCAATAATAATTTTGTGAATCCCGTGACAGGTCAAGACGATGTATTCAATGGCAGTCAGTCTTGGAGTGAGTTTACGCCGAAGGTAGGCCTGACTTACAACATGGATAACGGCATCCTTTATGCTAGCTATACAGAGGGATTCCGGTCTGGCGGTTACAACGGGCGAGCCAGCGCTCCTGGTAACGCGGGGCCTTATGAGCCAGAGAATGTTGAGAGTATTGAATTTGGTTTTAAGACCAGCTGGCTTGACAACACGGTTCAATTCAACGGCTCTTTCTTCTCTACCGATTACGAGCAGAAGCAGGAAGATGTGGTGTTGCCTGATCCCGTCGCCATTACCCTAACGCTGGTCCAGAATGCTGCCGGCGCTACGATGGAAGGTGCTGAGTTTGAACTCGTCTGGATGCCAACTGCCGGACTGAGTTTGAATGCTGCGCTCGGTTATCTCGATGCCTCGTATGATGATTACACGACCTTAGACCCGGTGGGTAATTCCGTAGATAAGAGTGGATTCGATCTTCGACGTGCGCCTGAGCTCAACTATTCTGTGGGTGCCAATTGGGAAATCGAGGTAGCGGATGTCGGGTTTGTGGTGGCTAACGTCAATTACCGATGGTTGGACAACTATCAAATTCAATCAAACGCGGGTGGACCTAAGCACTATCGCAGCGATCCCACTAAGCAGGAGGCATTTGGCCTGCTGGATGCCTCAATCAATTTCGAGACTGAGCACTGGAGGGTGTCACTGTTCGGCAAGAACTTAACCGATGAATCGTATTGGTACCACACACTGGACGTGAGTGCGGCGTACGCGGCGACTTCGGCGACAGATCCATCGCCCAATTACGTACCGGGGCTTTGGACTTTCGGTACGATTAATCGCCCTCGCTATTTTGGTGCAGAAGTTCAGTATCGTTTCTGAGACTTGATGACGTATTGCCGAGATGGAGCCGCCCCAGGGCGGCTTTTTTTTGCTCGAATTTTAGTGTTACGGTGCGTTGAGAAGGGGGGGGCGCTTTGCGCTTGGGTTCGCCGTGATGGGGTGCTCAGGGTGAATCTATGCCAGAGGCTGATGTGATGCCAATAGTGGGGTACTGAAAAATGGAAAGAGAAAATTTGTGGGTGGTGAAGTGCACTGATCGAGAGGACGATGATGTCCCGCAGCTGCGTGAGGAATACATGGCCGGTCATCTATCGCATCTTGAGGCGATTGTGGACCACATTGCGATGGCCGGTCCCTTGAAGGACCCGTCGGGTAGCCGGATAGTGGGGAGTTTGCTCGCCTATCGCACCGATGATTTAGAGCAGGCCAAGGCATGGCTCGACGGTGACCCCTATGCTCGCTGCGGTATTTGGGCAG
>JABJAS010000146.1 GCA_018666055.1 Halieaceae bacterium
CGCGACACCCCGTAAATAAAACAGGGCAAATCCAAAGGGAGGCGTCAGAAAAGACGTCTGAAGATTTACGGCAATCATAATCCCAAGCCAAACCGGATCGAATCCCATCGCTAACAAGATGGGGCCTACCACGGGCACGACCACGAAAGTGATTTCAATAAAATCGAGAATAAACCCCAGCAGAAACATGACCAGCATCACAATCAACAATGCGGTGTGTGGTCCTCCTCCGAGCGCCTCAAAAAATGACTCAATCATGGTATCGCCGCCAAATCCGCGGAAAACCAGTGAAAACAATGCGGCACCGATGAGGATGAGAAAAACCATGCTCGTGGTAAATAGGGTGGACCGCGAGATATCCTGTAAAACGCGGAGTGTGAGTGCGCCGCGGCTCAGGGCAAGCAACAGCGCCCCTACTGCACCGACGCCGGCTGCTTCTGTGGGGGTCGCAGCGCCCACAAGGATCGATCCCAGCACCAGTCCAATAAGGCCCAGTGGAGGAAGCACCGCTGTCACCACCGACCGGATATCGGTCTTTTTAACCTCCGCTGGCGGAGCACTATTGGGCTGCAGTGTCGCCCGGATCAGAACATACGCCAAATACAGAAAAACCAGTACGATGCCAGGTACAACGGCGCCCACAAAGAGATCGCCGACCGAGACGGTTTGTGTATTGACGATGTTCATTTTTAATTGCGCCTGTTGGTAGGCGCTCGACATGGTGTCGCCCAGCAATACGAGCGCAATCGACGGCGGTATAATTTGCCCTAATGTTCCAGTGGCACAAATAGTGCCTGCCGCCAGTTGTGGCTGATATCCTGCGCGCAACATCGTTGGCAGGGCGAGAACACCCATGGTGACTACGGTCGCTCCAACGATCCCGGTGCTGGCAGCGAGCAATGCGCCAACAAGTATCACGGCCAAGCCCAACCCTCCCGGCCGAGCGCCGAACATGCCTGCTAAGTTTGCCAGCAGGTCTTCAGCGATTTTTGCGCGTTCTAGGACCACTCCCATTAAAATAAAAAGCGGCACGGCAACCAGCGTCTCGTTACTCATGGTGCCAAATATCCGGCCGGTTAATGCCGTCAAATAGGAGGCATCAAAATGCCCTATTACAATACCGAGCGCCGCGAAGCCCAAGGCGGTGCCCCCTAATGTCAGCGCGACCGGAAAACCCAGTAGCAATATGCCGCACACCACAACGAACATTGCGAGTGCGAGCTGTCCCTCAATCATGATGGATCCTTATGACAGAGCACATTGAGGCCCCGTCCGACTTGGGTAACAGCCTGTAGTGCCAGTAATACGGCCATGGCGGGAATCAGTGTTTTTAAGACATAAACCAGTGGCAACCCCCCAGGCTCAGGTGATGTTTCGAATGCCGACCAGCTGTCTAAGACATAGCCAAACGAACTCACGCCAATCAAGGCACAGAGGGGCAGTGTGAAAATAATATGCCCCAAGGTATTCACCCACGCCTTTTGCCGCGGAGTAAAACGGCGGTAAAACACATCGACTCGAACATGCTGATCCGCCCCCATGGTGACCGCAGCACCCAGCATAAACAGTGCGGCGTGGAGGTATTGAACGGATTCTTGGGCCGCGATCGCGCCGGTACTAAACCCATAACGTAATACGACGATGGCACAGACGGTCACTGCCATCACGGGGACGCACCACGCGACAACGACACCCAGTAGCGCAATGCCGTGATCGATCAGGGTGCTATTTTGGACGTTGTTGCTCATGGTTTTACCAAAGGTTTGTATCACTCAGCCTGAAGGTTATCATTCCACTCTTAAAGATTGCAGAAGAGGTGATGCAATGCTGTCCATTCTGTCCCCCGCGAAAACGCTGGATTACGATACGGCGCCGACGACTCGCAAGTCGACGCAGCCGTTATTCCTAGATGAGGCCACGACGCTGGTGGGTGCGGCGCGTAAAATGACGCCAGACGATATCCAATCTCTGATGGGCGTTTCGGAAAAAATCGCGCAGCTCAATCATGAGCGATTCATGAACTGGGCGCCGGATTTTTCCCTTGATAACGCCAAGCAGGCGGTTTTAGCGTTTAAAGGCGATGTTTATACAGGGCTACGAGCAGACACCCTGAGCACGAAAGAGCTGGCTTTTGCGCAGAAGCATCTGCGCATTTTAAGTGGGCTCTACGGCCTGCTCCGGCCGCTCGACTTGATGCAACCCTACCGTCTTGAAATGGGGCTACCTTTTCATCATGCCGGCGCTAAAAATTTATACGAGTTTTGGGGAGAGTCGATCACTCAACTGCTGGCCAAGCACGTGAAAGCCAGCGGTAGCCGAGTTTTGGTGAACCTTGCGTCTAATGAGTACTTTAAATCAGTGCGACCCAAACTGCTGGATGTCGACATTGTCACGCCGCAATTTCGTGATTTGAAAAATGGGCAATACAAGATGATTTCCTTCTTTGCAAAAAAGGCGCGTGGTTTGATGGCCCGTTACATTATCGAGGAAGGCCTGAATACGCCGGAGGGGCTGAAGGATTTTACCGGCGAGGGTTATTATTATAGTGCCGCTCAATCTCAAGGAGGGCAGTGGGTGTTTCTCCGCGATGCGCCTCAGTAGACGCCTTAATGGCTGTCTAGTTTAAAGGGCAGCAGCGTTGCGGCCTCCTTCTGATACGCCCGCACATGATCACATTCTTGCGCCGCAAACTGGGCAACAGCGTCGCTGAACCGCTCGTCAACAATCCAGTGATTAGAGTAAGTCAGCACGGGCTCGAAGCCTCGCTGAATTTTGTGCTCCCCTTGCGCGCCTGGATCAAAACGTGACAAACCGGCGTCAATACAATACTCGATTCCACGGTAATAACAGGCTTCAAAGTGCAGATAATCGAAGTCAGCAAGGCACCCCCAATAGCGCCCATATAGGGTATCCCCCCCTTCAAAAAATAGCGCTGCAGCGACCGCCTCTCCCCCGCAGAACGCCAAAACCATCACCGGTGTTGCACCCAGTGCGGGGCAGGCTTCGGTGAAAAAAGTGTCGGTTAAATAACCGCCGTGGCCAGAGCGTTTCGCATAAGTGGTTTGGTAGCAACGATGAAAAAATTGCCAATTTTCAGGCGTAATCTCCTCGCCTTTCTTGGTTTCCAGCACTAGGCCTTGCCGCGCGATCTGGTCTCGTTCTCGCCGCAAGTTTTTGCGTTTACGGCTGTTAAAGCGTGCTAAGAAGTCTTGGAAGTCGCCATATCCGCGGTTAAACCAGTGGAACTGTGTGGTTAACCGTTGCGGCATACCTAAGTCGACCAGTGCATCAGACTGAGCTTGCTCCAAAAATAAGACATGCCAACTAGAGACTTCTAAGGAGGAGCAAAGCGCTTGTACCCCATAAACTACGTCCGATAGCGCGTTGTGATGCTCACTGTCATACCAAAGACGCTGGCCAGTGGCTGGCGTAAAAGGCACTGCGGTCACCAGTTTTGGATAGTACTCAAGGCCCATCCGTTGCCACGCTTCCGCCCATGACCAATCAAACACGTATTCACCATAGCTATGACCTTTGACGTAGGCGGGCACAAAGCCCAGTGGTGATCCCAATCGTTCTAGTTGGATGTGTGCAGGTTGCCAGCCACTTTGCGCCGTAGTGCACCCTGTGGACTCTAGAGAGTGCAAAAAATCCCAACGTAAAAAGGGGTCGTCTTCACCAAAGCAATTGCGCCACAGCGAAGGATCAATGTCAGACATTGATCGATGTACGGTGGCATTGAGCGATGCGTCGTTGTGGTCAGTCAAGCGGCACGGACCCCAACCAAAAATCGGCACACAGCCCGCCTAAAATAAGTACACCGATCCATTTACTCTGGTTAAAGGCTCTAAAACATTGCTGTGTATCGCGATCTTTGATGAGCCAGAGGTGTCGTGTAAACAGGAGACCGACGGCGCTGACTGCGGCGTAGTAGGCCACTCCGAGGTTAAACGCAGCACCGCAGCAGCAGAAGGCGATGATGCAAAGGCACTGTAGTATGCCAATGATACGCACATCGAGATGGCCAAATAAGATTGCCGTGGACTTAATGCCTACCGTCAAATCATCTTCTCGATCGACCATGGCGTACTGCGTGTCATAGATGACAGTCCAGAGAAGATTGGCGCCAAATAACCACCATAGTGCTGTAGGGAGGGTATTCACACTGGCGGCAAAGGCCATGGGGATGCTCCAGGAGAAGGCTAGGCCCAACACAATTTGTGGCAGGTGGGTCACGCGTTTCATTAGCGGATAGACTAAGGCTAATGCTAGCCCTGCGATCGAGAGCTTAATGGTGAGCGCATTGGTGAGTGCGACTAAAACCAGGGCAATGCTCAATAAGCCAACCAGTAAAAAAAGGGCTTCAGAGACGCTTAAGGCGCCACTGACTAATGGTCTTAATCGGGTTCTCTCGACGTGACCGTCTAGATTTCGATCAGCGAGATCATTTGCAACACAACCGGCGGATCTCATCACAATAGCGCCGGCGACAAACAGGCAGAGTAGCGCCCAAGGCGGGTAACCCTGATTCGCCAGTACCATTCCCCATAACGTGGGCGCTAGCAGCAGAAAAGAGCCGATGGGCTTATCAAACCGCGTGATCTCGATCACCGCACGCAACTTGCGTGCTGTTATCCCTGTGTCTGGCTCAAGAGAAGGGGGTGACTCAACCATTAACACGCTTTCCGCTTTCGGGGGGTGCGCCAGTTTAGCCGGCTGAGCACAACGATGCGACATCGGCCTGATTTAGCAGGTCGCCCCGTTGGATTAAACACGCGCAAAATCGGCACGAGGACCGGCCCAGCGAGTCATCAAGGCTTGCGCGCGGGTCATATCGTGCCGATGCAGATGTTGCGCGATATCGTGTGCTGTTAATAAGAGCGCTTCATGCTCCGGGAGCCTCGCCACCCTAAACTGTGCGAGCCCGGTT
This sequence comes from Halieaceae bacterium, assembly GCA_018666055.1. Classification (GTDB taxonomy): domain Bacteria; phylum Pseudomonadota; class Gammaproteobacteria; order Pseudomonadales; family Halieaceae; genus Luminiphilus. The sequence goes on from JABJAS010000146.1 coordinate 4,931, forward strand.
TGCCGGGTGCCGAGCAGCTCACCGGGCCCACGTATGCGCAAATCAGCTTCTGCAATCACAAAGCCATCGTGGGTATTCTGCATGACCTTCAGTCTTTCTTGTGCCGTCATCGATAGTGGCGGACGAAACAACAACACGCAGTGGCTCTCAATAGCGCCGCGGCCAACACGCCCGCGGAGTTGGTGTAGCTGTGCAAGCCCCAAGCGCTCAGCATTATCGATAATCATAAGGCTGGCCTTTGGCACATCTACGCCAACTTCAATGACGGTCGTCGCCACGAGTAACTGCAGCGCTCCCGCTTTAAACTGCGCCATTACGCTGGCTTTATCCGCCGGCTTTAACTTGCCATGCACCAAACCGATTGCTACCCCCGGTAGAGCCTTCGATAGGGTGTCCAGCGTCGCCGTGGCTGCTTCCATGTGTAGTGAGTCGCTTTCTTCGATCGCGGTACAGACCCAATACGCTTGTCGCCCATCACGGCAAGCGGCGCCAACCCGTTTGATGACGGCATTACGGCGATCATGATCGATTAAGGTCGTCGTCACGGGTGTCCGTCCGGGGGGTAGCTCGTCAATCACCGAGCAATCGAGGTCACCATAAGCGACCATGGCGAGTGAGCGAGGAATCGGTGTTGCGGTTAACGCGAGCTGGTGGGGATGCTGTCCGTCCGCACCTTTGTCCGCCAGCGCAAGGCGTTGGTGAACGCCAAAACGATGCTGCTCGTCGACGACGATTAACCCAAGGCGTTGAAAATGCACGTCTTCTTGGAATAACGCGTGTGTCCCGACCACAACAGCCGCTTCACCGTTCGCGAGTTGTTGCAAGACCTCAGCACGGGCCCGTCCTTTGATACGCCCGCTTAACCACGAAACAGGTTTGCCCAGCGGCGCGAACCAAGACTCTAAAGTTGAAAAGTGCTGTTCGGCGAGCAGTTCAGTGGGTGCCATGAAGGCAACCTGATAGCCCGACGCGATCGTGTCGAGTGCTGCTTTAGCTGCCACTAAGGTCTTGCCCGACCCCACATCACCCTGCACCAAACGTAACATGGGGTGATCTTGAGCGAGGTCTTGACTGAGATCTGCGCCCACGCGATTTTGCGCGTCAGTTGGGCTAAAAGGCAGTGATGATAAGAGGGCTTTCGATAAGGAAGATGCTGCGTGGATGACTGGCGCAACAAATTGCCGCTCTTGATCGCGCACCCCTAAAACGGAGACTTGGTGGGCGATGAGTTCCTCGAGTGCCAATCGCATTTGTGCGCGGTGTGTCCCTTGCTGAATTTCCACAAGTGAAGCGGAAGGTGGGGGATGATGAAGAAATGAAAGGGCTTCCGGCAGGGTGATGGTATCGTCGGTGACACCGGCTAACAGGTCATCTGGCGGAGTTTTCGTGAGCAATGCCACCGCCTGACCACACAGTTTTCGCCAGGTACTCTGCCCGAGTCCACTGACAGTGGGATAAACCGGCGTGAGTGCTGGCTCCAACAAGCTGGCCTCGTCACCCAGCCGATATTCTGGGTGCACCATTTCCACCTTACCCGCTAACCTCCGGGGTGTACCAAAGAGAGTGACGCGGCCCCCTGTTTTAAACTGAGCGACCTGCGTTTGGCGAAAATGGAAAAAACGGACGGTGATCAACCCAGTGTCATCACTGATTTGAACCACCAGCGTGCGCCGCCGACCCATTGTAACGGCAGCGCCTCTGATATCCCCTTGTACGACTGCATCGATTTGATCAGTGAGTGCGCCGATGGGCGTGACGCGAGTGCGGTCTTGATACCGAAGCGGAAAATGAAACAGCAGATCTTCCAGAGAATAGATGCCAATTTCCGACAAACGTAGTCTCAATTTTTCGCCGACACCGCGGAGCGTCGTCACCGGATTTTGCAAAATGGTTTGGCTCAAAGGCGTCTCGATACCCTGCTGTCTCTGCCAGAGTGTTATCTTAGCGATTCTTAGATGAGGCTGCGCACTTTATGCACCTGCTTATCCTTGGATGTGGCGATATTGGCACGCGCGTGGGGTCTTCAATGGCCGATGCCGGTTGGTCCGTGTCGGCTGCGCGTCGGAATGCCGGCACGCTATCGGAGCGGTTTGATCGGCATCAGGTAGATCTCACTGACCCAGCGTCTATGGCCGCCTTACCGGTCCGCGATCCGGATTATATTCTCGTCACGCCAACCCCCCAGTCATACGATCCAATGGGGTACCACAAAGGTTTTACTGAGGCCGCTGAGCTATTGGCGGCACAACCGTGGCTATTGGCGTGTCGTCGCGTTATCTGGGTGTCATCAACGCGGGTTTATCGTGAGGCGGAGGGTGGCTGGGTGGACGAGCACTCACCACTGAACGTGAGCGAGCCCCAAGCGCGGGCGATGGTGGCAGCGGAGGCTGCAATCCGACGCGCGAGAACCACCACCGTTATTCGGCCCGCTGGTGTCTATGGCGACCCGCAGGGTATGTTGATTCGTCGGGTCCTCTCGGGCCAGGGAGGGGCACCAGGATCTTCGTTTGGTAACCGTATTCATCGAGAAGATTTAGCACGGTTGATCACGCACTGTTTGCAGTTAGATGAGCAAGGCAAAGCGGTACCACCCACTTTGGTAGCGGCGGATGAAGATACAACCCCGACCTACGAAGTGGAGCGATGGCTGGCACAAAAACTGGGCGTGAATCTCAGTGAAACGCCTCAGCAGGCGATTTCAAGAGCGAACCGTCAATGCCGAAGCGCCTTACTCAAGGAGATTGGCTTCACCCTCACCTATCCTTCATGGCGCGAAGGGTATTCAGCGGCCATCAACGTGTAAGGCGTGATCACTGAGGGGTCATTAGAGCGTGAGAATGGCCTCGATCTCAATCCGAGCGCCTTTCGGTAAGGCCGCCACTTGTACACAAGCTCGCGCGGGATATGGTTCTGCCAATTGTTGCGCCATGACGGCATTGACCGCCTCGAAATCAGCAAGATCAGTGAGCGAAATATTAATTTTCACCGCATCATCGAGCGTACCCCCCGCCGCTGCAGCCACTGCGGAAAGGTTGGCAAAAACCTGCTCGCTCTCGGCAGTAATATCGCCTGATATCAGGGACATCGTATTGGGATCGAGTGGAATCTGCCCAGATATCCATACGGTGTTGCCGACTTTGATGCCTTGTGAGTAGGGGCCTATTGCCTGCGGCGCGGATGGGGTGGAGATGATGGCTCGGTTCGACACGGCAGCCTCCTGATATGAACGGTTGGTTGGTATTGAATAACGAACTTTCGAACGACGCAAGATAACTCAGCCGTGACCAACACAGGAGAGTCGTTCGATGTGAGCGATTTTATCGCCGTGCGCTGCGCGTCACTTTGAGCACACCTTCGATGATCCTGATGCGCTTCATCACTCTTGCCAAATGGATGCGGCTGCTAACTTGGAGCTCTAAATCAACAAAGGTGAACTGGATGTCTTTATTTTGTGTTGCGATGCGCTCGATATTGAGCCCAATACTGCTGAGCCGTGTGGCTAACACCGCAATCATGCCGCGGCGATTTTCTACTTGTACCCGAAGGCCAACGGGGTAAGTACGTTCAATATCTTCATCCCAGTGTAATGACATGAGGCGATCGCGCTGTTCTCTCAGATCGATCAAGTTGCGGCAGCTATCGCGGTGAACGACCAATCCGCGTTCTTGCCCTAGGTACCCTTGAATGGCATCGCCCGGCAACGGACAGCAACACTTTGCGTAAGCTACGCCCACGCCTTCCGTTCCACGGATGCCGAGCGTGGCGCCCTCGCCACTCACTGCGGCGTCATCATAGCGATTAGTCAGGTGTGCAACCGCGATATGGGGCAAGGTGTTGCCCAATGCGACGTCGATGACTAATGCATCGATATCGGCTTTGCCCAATGCGGTTAAAGCGGTCTGCATCGTAGCGTCATCAATGGCGCTGAGACGAGTGTCGTGCGCCATCAGCGCGCGGTCGAGCAGATTTTTGCCCAGCGCGAGGGAGTCATCGCGCCGTTGATCCTTCAAAAAGTGGCGAATATGGGTACGGGCGCGGGCGGTGACGACCCAATTCAGCCAAGAGGGGCTGGGTCTTCCGGTCGGTGAGGTGACAATTTCAATCGTCGCACCGCTTTCTAATGGCTCTGATAGGGGAACTAGCTGATTACTGACCCGCGCGGCAACACAGTGGTTACCGATGTCGGTATGCACCGCGTAGGCGAAGTCGATACCACACGAGCCTTTTGGCAGCTCAAGAATATCCCCGCGCGGTGTAAAGACATAAACCTCGTCGGGGAACAGATCGATTTTCACATTCTCAATAAATTCCAGCGAGTCTCCCGCACGTTGCTGCATTTCGAGCAGGCCCTGTACCCATTCTCGTGCTCGGGTATGCGATATGCTGGCAGTGCCCTCGTCGCTCTTGTAGAGCCAGTGAGCGGCGATCCCGTTATTCGCCATATCTTCCATTTCATGAGTGCGAATCTGAATTTCAATCGGCACGCCATGCATGCCTTTTAAAACGGTATGCAGCGATTGATAGCCATTGGCTTTTGGGATCGCAATATAGTCTTTGAATTCACCGGGCACGGGCTTATAGAGGCTATGGACCATGCCTAACGCGCGATAGCAGTCATCGACGGAGTCAACGATGAGTCGAAAGGCAAAGATATCCATCACGTCAGCAAAGGATTTTCGCTTGGCTTTCATTTTTTGGTAGATGCTATAGAGGTGTTTTTCGCGACCGACGACCGTTGCGGTCAATTCTTCACGTTTGAGTGTTTGGCTCAATTGCCCACGAATTTGCTCGATGAGTTGCTTTCGGTTGCCGCTGGCTGCCCTGCGCGCCGCTTCGAGCCTTCTTGCGCGCATCGGATAGAGGGCTTTGAGCCCAAGGTCTTCGAACTCTAGGCGGATTTCATTCATTCCCAGGCGCATCGCAATGGGTGCGTAAATGTCGAGTGTTTCGGTCGCGATGCGTTTTATTTTTTCGCGATTCAACACCCCGAGGGTCCGCATATTGTGGAGTCGATCAGCCAGCTTGACCAGAATGACACGGATATCCTTGGCCATGGCCAAGGTCATTTTTTGAAAGTTTTCGGCTTGTCTTTGTTCGGCGGAGTCGAACTCGACATGGGTCAATTTACTCACACCGTCCACTAGATCGGCGACATCTGTCCCAAATTGCGCGCCGATATCTTTTTTGGTGACGCCGGTATCTTCGATTACGTCATGGAGCAGCGCGGCCATGAGGCTTTGCGCGTCCATGTGCATGCGCGCCAAAACGCAAGCCACGGCGAGGGGGTGTGTGACATAAGGCTCACCACTGCGTCGTATTTGCCCGTAGTGTGCTTGCTCAGAGTAGTAATAGGCTCGCCGGACCAGTTTTACCTGCTCTAGCGGCAAATAGTCGGCGATTAGTTGTTCAAACGCTGCCAAAGAACTGTGGGCAGCGTGTCCAGTGCGGGTGCTAAGGGGTAGCGAGCCTCGGGAGGCCAAATAAGACGCGGGCCCGAGGAGCGGTCTACTGAGCGTTTGGCGCGTAATGGCGACCATCGCTAGCGCCTCTCCAAATTAGAGAATCGGCGTCTCAAATGTGGCTGCGAGCTCTTCTTCTGCCTCGATCTCACTCTCTCGAGCTAATACTTCCGGTGTAATCAGTCCATCAGCAATCTCGCGCAGCGCAATGACAGTGGCTTTGTCTGATTCGTCTTCCACCAGTGGGTCGCGACCGCCAGTGGCAAGTTGTCGTGCTCGCTTCGAGGCAAGCATCACGAGCTCAAATCGGTTCTCGACGTTATCGAGACAGTCTTCTACAGTAATTCTCGCCATGACAGCGTGGTCTCCTGATTATCACCGCTATAAAATGCGGCCGCGCAGTATACCCTAGGTAGAACAGGCGAACCCACCCCTGAGTGTAAATTTGCCGACCTGTCTTACAGTGTCGGCGTTTTTGGGGTCAATAAATCGCTCAAGAGTGCGGTGTGAGCGGCCTGCTGGCGACCAGTGCGCAATCTTGCTGCGCTGATGATGGCTTGAAGTTCGATCAGTGCGGTGTCAAAAACATCATTGATAACCAGATAATCTGCTTCATCACAGTGTGACATCTCATCTTGGGCCGCCTGCATGCGGAGTGCAATGGTGGCGTCAGTATCCTGACCCCGCCCGCGCAATCGCGTCTTGAGAGACGCCACTGAGGGCGGCAGGATAAAGATCCATGCGCTGTCCGGTAATAGGCTCCGCACTTGCTGAGCCCCTTGCCAGTCGATTTCTAAAATCACATCGGCACCTTGCTTAAGATGCGCGTCCAATTGCGCTGTGCTGGTGCCATAGAAATGTCCGAACACCTCGGCCCATTCGAAAAATGCGCCCTCGTCTTGCATGCTTTGAAACGTCTCAGATGGCACAAAAAAATAATTAATACCGTCGATTTCGCCCGGGCGTTGGGGCCGCGTCGTGTGCGAGACAGACACCTCGATACGACGATCATTTTCTATTAGCGCTCGAATTAAAGAGGTTTTTCCAGCGCCACTGGGCGCCGAAATAATCAGTAACTGGCCTCGCGATATGGTTTTATTCATGCGTGTCATTTACTCGATATTCTGAATTTGCTCGCGCATCTGCTCAATGAGTACCTTGAACTCTACGGCGGTGTTTGTGGTCTCTAAGGCCGTTGATTTAGAAGCGAGTGTATTGGCCTCACGATTGAGCTCCTGCATCAAAAAATCCAGTTTTCTGCCGCAGGGCACTGTTCCAATTAACGCCGCATTAATGGCGTCTAAGTGAGCGTCGAGACGATCCATCTCTTCCTCTACATCGGCACGCTGCAGGACGTAAACCATTTCTTCCTCTAAGCGCTTGGCGTCTGCCGTGAGTGCTAAAGACGCCATTCGAGCAAGCAGCTTTTCCCGGTACGCTTGCTGAAGTGCGGGCAGTTGCTGCCGAAGCGAGAGGAGCAAAGCCCTGATCAGCTCTCCTCGTTCTGACACCATGGCGGCTAACTTTTCACCCTCCTCTCGGCGGTTTTGTGACAGTGCCTCGAGGCACTGTTTCAGCGCGGCAGTGGTCGCTGAAATAAGCGCATCGACCGCTATCGGACGCTCGTTTAGGACACCGGGCGCCTGCAATAATGCCAGCTGGTTTGGCGCTTCGGCGTCTGGAAAGTGTGTCGAAATTTGCTTCAGTGCTGCCTGTAACGTGC